>CAISDD010000382.1 GCA_903883985.1 uncultured Pseudomonadota bacterium
AGGTTTGCGCCTTCGATTGCGCTCATCCTTAACGTGAACCCCGCGTGACCTCCGTAGGAGCGGGCTTGCCCGCGATGCAACGGTGGCTATCGCGGGCAAGCCCGCTCCCACGACACGGTCAACAGCGGAACGTAGGTTCATGGATTGTCCTGTACTCAGCCAGCCTACGGGGCTACGCGGGCTCAGGCAGAATTTATCGGATTGAGTCCCGTAGGGCAGAATGAAAAACGCCGGCGAGAAGCCGGCGCTCTAAACTATTACACCAAACCTGTTATGGGCAAGCCAGCGTAACGGTCGCATCGGTCGGCTGAGTTGGAGTGGTACAAGCCCATGCCGTGCCATTGTAGGTATATACGACCACACCAGCCGTGTTTTTCCCTGAGGTAAAGGTGTAGGTCGATGTACAGGCAGGCGAGGTCCCGCCGACCACGACGGCGCCATATTTGCCGGTCAGGTTCGTGCTGGCAGGTACGACGCACGTGCTGCTTTCGCCTGCGGACAAGGCCAGTGGGGTTTTCGTGCCGTCGATCAACGCAAACGCCTCGGAAGCTTGGGCACGCGCCGTGTAGCTCTGATAACTCGGCACGGCGATGGCCGCCAAAATGCCGATGATGGCTACGACAATCAGCAGTTCGATCAGGGTGAAGCCGGACTGGCCGGAGCGAGCAGAAAATTGTTTCATGATGATCTCCAAAGAGTGAGGTTCTAGTCCGCCACCGGTAGGTTATCGGCAAGGCGTGATCCATTAAGCGGGAACCGTGCCAGGCCCGAATAAAGTACTAGGAATGACTGCAACACCTTGTTTTCATGGGATGTTGGCGATGGATAAACGGGCACATCCGCACCCGCCCCCCCTCGTGACCTGACGTTTTTCGTCACCTGCCTGCCGCAAATAGGCGGGCTCGGTCGCAAACATTTAGAACTGGCGATACACTGCCCATCCAACAAATCGGAGCCGACATGTCCAAGGTCTATTTCATCGGTCTATTCGCACTGCTGACGGCCGCCGCCCAGGCAGACGGCTTCAGTCTGTCCAGCCCAGAGATCAAGGCCAACGCTCGCCTTGCGAATGAGCAGGTGTTCAAAGGCTTCGGTTGCGAGGGCGGCAACCTCTCGCCGGAGCTGGTTTGGGCGGGGGCGCCCAAGGGCACCAGGAGTTTCGCCGTGACCGCTTACGACCCGGATGCACCCACCGGCAGCGGCTGGTGGCACTGGGTGGTTTTCAACCTGCCTGCGGATACGGCAGGCCTGAAGAAAGGTGCGGGCGACCCCAAGGCCGCCCTGATGCCCGCCGGCGCGGTGCAAGGTCGCACCGACTTCGGCCAGGCCGGTTATGGCGGCCCCTGCCCGCCGGTGGGCGACAAGCCACATCGCTACATTTTCACCGTGCATGCGCTGAAGATCGACCAATTGCCGCTGGACGAAATGAGCCCGGCCGCCATGGTCGGCTTTTTCCTGAACCAGAACCTGCTGGGCAAAGCCGTCCTGCAGGGGCGTTACGGCCGTTGACGAGGGGGCGGCGCCCTGCCGCCTTGAATCAGGAGCCCACCGCCAGGCCGGAGAATTCGAACGGACTTTCTCTGCCGAGAAATGCGTCATGGCGCAGATAGTGCGAGCCGTCGCAGGAGAAGGTGAGGCTGACCATGCCGTTGAAGACATTGATCGAGGACATGCGCAGATACATGTTCTCATCGGCCAGGCGCAGCGAACGCAGGTGGTTGAGGATGCGGCCGATGTCCTGCTCCGGGATCAGCGCATCGACCGGATAGGGTCGTAGCGGGTACACCAGACAGATGTCTGGGTCGGCGAGCGCGTCCTGGTCGAGGATGCGATAGCGGTAAGGGTCTTGCACAGTCCAGATGGTCGCCTGGCTGCTGGAGAAGTGTATCTGGCACTGGAAAACGCCGCGCCGGGTCAGGAGCTCCTCCAGGATGGCCAAGCCCTTGTCCATGTTCATATCCATCCGGCTGTCGATGCGACATTGCTGGAAGACCGCACTGCGGATCGATGGGTCACCGCGCACCTGGCGCCAGTGTCCGGGTTCCTCATACAGTTCGGTGGTTGCAGGCAAGTTGCGCAGGTCGAAATCCGCGCCCAGGTAACCCAGTGCCGTTCCATCCTGATCGCGCACGATCTGCAAGGCGGTGAGCGAAGGCCGCTGGGTGAGCAGGCTGATATAGGCGTCCGAGAGCAGGTATCCCCAGGCTGGCAGGGCTTCCTTCATATACGGCCGTTGCGAGCGGTCACGCCCGAAGTGGCAGGGAATCGGCGCCGGCCGGCCCCGGTCCTTGCCGATGTTGTCGCAGATCTGGACGCCGTCAAAGCCCAGGCAGTAGAGGAAGGAGCAGTGAGGGATCTCGGCAAAGCCTTCCAGCAGCACCGCATTCATGAGGTCACGCGTCCCCCAGGCGGGCGCGCAGCGCGCCGAAAGCTGCGAGAGCGGCTCTCGCAGCAGCAGCGCGAGTTGCTCGCGTTGCAGGTAGATGTTGTCTTTCCATGGGTTCGTCATGACGCGTATCCCGTTTGTCTAACGCGCACCGGGTGCGCCATTCATGCGAAAGCCGGGCGATGCCCGGCTTTAGTGGGGAAAGTGCTTCAGGCCTTGCGGCTGTCTTCCACCATGCGCTCGATGATGGGCCCCAGGATGACTTCCATCGCGAAGCCCATCTTGCCGCCGGGAACCACGAGGTTGTTGGGGCGCGACATGAAGGAGCCGGGAATCATGGAGAGGAAATAGGGGAATTCCACGCCCTTGGGGTTGCGGAAACGCACCACCACCAGGCTCTCGTCCGGAGTCGGGATGTCGCGGGCAATGAATGGATTGGAAGTATCCACCAGGGGAACGCGCTGGAAGTTCACGTCGGTCTGCGAGAACTGCGGGGTCACGTAGTTCACGTAGTCCGGCATGCGGCGCAGGATGGTGTCGACGATGACCTCCGCGGAATAGCCGCGCTCCGACGCGTCGCGATGTATCTTCTGTATCCATTCCAGGTTGACTACCGGCACCACGCCTACGGCCAGATCCACGTGTTTGGGCATGTCCACGGTCGCGGTCTTCACCAAGCCGTGCAGGCCTTCGTAGAAAAGGATATTGGTCGGGGCGGGCAAGTCTGCCCAGGGGGTGAACTCGCCTGGCTTCAGGCTGGTGCCCAGCGCCTTGTTGTGATCGGCGGCCTCTTCGTCGCTGTGGATGTAGTAACGGCGCTTGCCACTGCCGGTCTCGCCATAGGTCTTGAACAGATTTTCCAGGGCGGCGAAATCGTTGGCTTCCGGTCCGAAGTGGCTGAAGCTGTGGTTCCCGGAGGCTTCCGCCTTCTTCATGGCTTCCTTGAATTCGACACGCCCCAGGCTGTGGAAGCTGTCACCCTCGATGACGGCGGCGGTCAGCTGCTCCCGTGTGAAGATGTGTTCGAACGCGCGCTTGACGGTGGTGGTGCCGGCGCCAGAAGAACCGGTGACGACGACGACGGGATGCTTCTTGGACATGGTGCTCCCCCAAAACGTGAAAGATGGAACAGAAGAAAGGAAACGTGAAATGTAGGGCATGGGCCACATTTCGCGTTTCGTTTCTCACCCTGGGAAAAATCCGGTCGGGGGAGTATAAACGCCACATCAAAGGCCTGTCACTCGAACGCGGCTATAATCGCGCCCTCCTCCTAGCACGGTCGACCCTTCAGATGGACGCTCAATACCGCCCGGAAATCATCGAGCCGGAAGCTCAGCAGCATTGGGAAGACACGCAGAGCTTTCGCGCCACGGAAGACGCCTCCAGGCCAAAATACTATTGTCTGTCCATGTTCCCCTACCCGTCTGGCAAGTTGCACATGGGCCACGTGCGCAACTACACGATAGGGGATGTGCTGGCGCGCTATCACCGCATGAAAGGCTACAACGTGTTGCAGCCCATGGGTTGGGATGCCTTCGGACTGCCTGCGGAAAACGCCGCCCTGGCCAACGACGTGGCGCCGGCCGGCTGGACCTACGCCAACATCGACTACATGCGTGGGCAACTGAAGCGCCTGGGATTGGCGGTCGATTGGAGCCGTGAACTGGCGACCTGCGCGCCAAATTACTACCGCTGGGAGCAGTGGCTGTTCACTCGATTGTTCGAGCGGGGACTGATCTACAAGAAGATGGCGACGGTGAACTGGGATCCGGTCGACCGTACCGTTCTGGCCAACGAGCAGGTAATCGAGGGACGTGGCTGGCGCTCCGGCGCCCTGGTCGAGAAGCGCGACATCCCGATGTATTTCTTCCGCATCACCGCCTATGCCGACGAGTTGTTGAGCGAACTCGACAATCTGCCAGGCTGGCCGGAGCGGGTGAAGACCATGCAGCGGAACTGGATCGGCAAGAGTTTCGGCGTGGAGATCCACTTCCCCTTGCGGAAATTTTCCGGTAGCGAAGTACTAAAGGTATTTACCACCCGCGCCGACACCTTGTTCGGCGTTACCTACGTGGCGGTCGCCGCCGAACACCCGCTTGCCACCCAGGCGGCGGCTACGCGGCCGGAGCTCGCCGCCTTCATCGGCGCGTGCAAGCAGGGGAGTGTGGCCGAGGCCGACATGGCGACCATGGAAAAGAAGGGCATGGATACCGGCCTGGTGGTTTACCACCCCTTGACCAACGAGCCTGTCCCCGTGTTCGTCGCCAACTACGTGTTGATGGGATACGGGGAAGGGGCGGTCATGGCGGTGCCGGCCCACGACGAGCGAGATTTTGCTTTCGCCGGGAAATATGGGTTGCCGATCAGGCCGGTGGTCCGGCCGGTGGACGCCGAGCCCGGCCTGCCACTGACCGCGGCCTACGTGGAACCTGGCATCCTGTTCGACTCCGGCGATTTCTCCGGGCGAACCTCACAGGATGCCATCGAGAAGATCGCCCTGGTGTTGCAGAACCTGGCGCTTGGCAAGAAGCGTACCACCTATCGTCTGCGCGACTGGGGGATTAGCCGGCAGCGCTACTGGGGCTGCCCCATTCCCATCGTGCATTGTTCCCGCTGCGGCGATGTCACCGTGCCGGAAGATCAATTGCCGGTGGTGCTGCCCCTGGACGTGAAGATCGACATCGGCTCGCCGATCAAAAAGATGCCGTCGTTCTATGAGACGACCTGCCCGACCTGCGGCGGGCCGGCCGAACGCGAAACCGACACGATGGACACCTTTGTCGAGTCGTCCTGGTACTACGCCCGCTACACCTGCCCGGACAACGACACCGCCATGCTCGACGAGCGCGCCAACTACTGGCTGCCGGTCGATCAGTACATCGGCGGCATCGAACACGCCATCCTGCACCTGCTCTATGCCCGCTTCTTCCACAAGCTGATGCGCGATGTGGACCTACCAAGTCGATCGCCGGGCAGCCCCAAGATCGACTTGGCCCCCACGGGGGGCCGTTCGGATCAGAAGTCCGAACTGGGGGTAAAACTGTCGACCAGCGAGCCCTTCACCCATCTACTGACCCAGGGCATGGTGATCGCCGACACCTACTACCGCGATTTGGGCGAAGGCAGGAAGCAGTGGATCAACCCGGCCGAGGTCGAGGAACGAGAGGGCATAACCGTGCTGAAGGCCGATGGCCAGCCGGTGATCGTCGGCGGCACTGAAAAGATGTCGAAGTCGAAAAACAACGGCGTCGATCCGCAATCACTGATCGACCAGTACGGCGCGGACACCGCGCGCCTCTTCATGATGTTCGCCGCCCCGCCAGAACAGTCGCTGGAATGGAGCGACGCCGGTGTCGAGGGTGCGAACCGTTTCCTGCGGCGCCTGTGGAAGATGGTGTACGAGCACGTCGAGGCACCCTCTCCCTCCCCGTGGCTGGGGGAGAAGGAGCTCCCGGCACAGTTGCGCGACTTTCGTCGCCAGTTGCACCAGGCCATCGCCAAGGTCAGCGACGACATCGAGCGTCGTCGCCAATTCAACACCGCCATCGCCGCCAACATGGAGCTGATGAACGCGCTGTCCAGGCTGGAGGGAGAAGATGCGCCCACACGCGCGCTGAAGCAGGAAGCCCTGGAAGCCATCGTCCTGATGTTGTCACCCATCGTGCCGCACATCTGTGGCAGCCTGATCGCGGCGCTGCGGCCGGGAGCCAATCTTACGGACGCGGCCTGGCCATTGGTGGATGAGTCCGCGCTGTTGAGGGACGAGATCGAGCTGATGCTCCAGGTGAATGGGAAACTGCGCGGCAAGATCAGGGTGGCGGTGGAGGCTTCCAGCGCGACCATCGAACAGGCCGCCCTCGCCAGCCCGGACGTCCAGAAGTTCATGGAAGGCCGGCCGGTCAGGAAAGTCGTGGTCGTGCCGGGCCGCCTGATTAACGTCGTTGTCTGAGGGGGAGCCATGGTTCGCTGCCTAAGCAAATGCCTGCTTGCACTGGTCGTCGCCAGCCTGTTGGGAGGCTGCGGTTTCCAGTTGCGCGGTCAGATCCAGTTGCCGTTCGCGGCCGCCTACGTCGATGCGCCTGATGGCTCGTCCCTGGGGGAGAGCCTCCGCCTGGCCTTGCGCGGTGAGAAGAAGCTGGCCCTGCGGCGCGAAGCCGTACCAGTGCTGATCAAACTCTCACGGGAAAGCCGAGGCAAGAACATCCTGTCGTTGTCGGGTAGCGGCAAGGTCAGTGAATACCGACTGGAATACCGGGTTGAACTGTCCGCGTTTGCCGCCAGCGGCGCGGAACTGATCGCGCCGTTACAGATTTACCAGACCCGTGATTTTACCAATAACGACGCTCAGGTACTTGCCAAGGAAAGCGAGGAAGCCACGCTCAATCGCGCGATGGAGCAGGATAGCCTGCGCCAAATCTTGCGCCGCCTGTCCTACCTCAAACCTTGAAGCCAGCGTTGCGATGAAACTGCGTGGCGAGCAGCTCGATGCCAACCTCAAGCGCTCCCTGGCGCCGATCTGGTTGCTCAGCGGCGACGAACCCCTGCTGACCGACGAGGCCGGCGCCCGAATACGGGCCGCGGCGCGTTCACAGGGCTACGATGAACGCCAGTCGTTCCAGTCTGAAACCGGCTTCGACTGGAAAGGCTGGATGGCCAGCTTCGATTCGCTTTCCCTGTTCTCCAGCCGTCGCCTGATCGAACTGCGCCTGCCCACCGGAAAACCCGGTATTGAAGGCGGCAAGACCCTGGAGGCCTGGGCCGCCAACCCGCCGGTCGACATCGTGCTCCTGGTCACCACGCCCAAACTCGACAAGGCAACGCTGGCGACGAAATGGGTCGGCGCCATGGAAGCCCGCGGTGTCATGGTGCAGACCGCGCCGCCGCCGCTGGAGCGCTTGCCCGACTGGATCGGCGAGCGTCTGGCGCGCCACGGATTGAAAACCGATCGCGATACCCTGGCCTGGCTCTGTGCCCGCGTGGAGGGTAACCTCCTCGCCGCGCATCAGGAGATCGAAAAACTCGCCCTCCTGCTGCCGCCCGGACAGATGGATAGTGCCGCCGTGCATGCGGCGGTCACCGACGTGGCACGGTATGATGTGGCCGACTTATCGGACGCCTTCATCAAGGGGGATGCCGCGCGCTACTGCCGAGTACTGGACGGACTCAAGGCGGAAGGAGAAGCGCTGCCCTTGATCCTGGCCTTCATGGGCAACGAAGTGCGTACCTTGTATCGGCTCGCCGCCGGTCTCGCCCGCGGCGAACGTCTCGCTGCGCTGATGCAGACCGCGCGCATCTGGGACAGCCGGCAGGCCCTGGTCGAACGCGCCTTGCACCGTGCTGGATTGAGCAGTCCCCGCGGGGCCGCCGGAGTTGAGAGCCCTGAAGCGCTGCGACTCCGCAGACTGGCCTGGGCCATGCGCGGCCTCTCCCGACTCGACCGCGCAGCCAAGGGGCTGTTGCGGGAAGATGCCTGGGATGAACTGAAACAACTGGGTCTGGCTCTTATGAACCGGGGCAAAGCGCCAGCATTTATGTAATCTATTAAGTAGGGCCGCGAAACAGATTTGGTTTGCCACCGGTCTCCCTCACCCTGCCCTCTCCCGAAGGGAGAGGGTTCCACCCCCGTCCCCCTCCGGGGGAAGGGGGTGGATGAGGGTCTGCGCCAGCAGCTTAATGAAGGCAATCAGTTACGCACCATCACTTAGGAAAGATAGGCTGAGCGCAGCCCATCGTTTCGCCACGGAGCAAGAAATGGACATCAAAGACTACATGCACACCCTGGGCCAACAGGCCCGCGACGCTGCCGCCGCCATGGCCCGCGCCTCCACTCGCGCCAAGAACGCTGCCTTGAGCGAACTCGCCCGCTTGCTGCTGGGCGCCGGCCCGGCGCTGCAAGAAGCCAACGCCCGCGACATCGCCGCCGCCGAAGCCGCCGGCCTGTCCGCCCCCATGGTGGACCGACTGCGCCTGACCGAAAAAGTCATCGCCACCATGGCCGAAGGCTGCGACCAACTCGCCGCCATGCCCGATCCGGTCGGCGAAATCACCGGCGTCAAGCGCCGCCCCACCGGCATCAGCGTGGGGCAAATGCGCGTGCCCCTGGGCGTGTTCGGCATGATTTACGAAAGCCGCCCCAACGTGACCATCGAAGCCGCATCCCTGGCCATCAAGAGCGGCAATGCCTGCATCCTGCGCGGCGGCTCGGAAGCCATCCTGTCCAACCTGGCCTTGTGGAATCTGGTGCGCCAGGCCCTGGAGTCCGCCGGCCTGCCCGCCACCGCCGTGCAATTGGTGGAAACCACCGATCGCGCAGCCGTGGGCGAACTCATCACCATGCCGACCTTTGTGGACGTCATCATCCCGCGCGGCGGCAAGGGCCTGATCGAGCGCGTCAGCCGCGAAGCCAAGGTACCGGTGATCAAACACCTGGACGGAAACTGCCACACCTACGTGGACGCCGAGTTCGACCTGGAAAAAGCCCTGGTGGTCACAGAGAACGCCAAGACCCAGAAATACAGCCCGTGCAACGCCACCGAATCCCTGCT
The DNA here is from genome assembly GCA_903883985.1 of uncultured Pseudomonadota bacterium. Lineage (GTDB taxonomy): Bacteria > Pseudomonadota > Gammaproteobacteria > Burkholderiales > Thiobacillaceae > PFJX01. The sequence continues at coordinate 8,932 of CAISDD010000382.1, forward strand.
GGTGCACGAGCGCGCCGCCGCCGCCTTCTTGCCGCGCATCGGTGAAATCTTCTCCGCCAAGGGCGTGGAGATGCGTTGCGACGCTGTCTCCAAGGCCCTTCTTGCTTCAGTGCCCGGCGCTCAGCTCGTGGACGCGACGGAAGAGGACTGGTTCACCGAATACCTGGCCCCCATCATCAGCGTGAAGATCGTGGCCAGTCTGGATGAAGCCATTGATCACATCAACCGCTACAGTTCCCACCACACCGACGCCATCCTCACCACCAACCACCCCAACGCCATGCAATTCCTGCGCGAAGTGGATTCCAGTTCGGTCATGGTCAATGCCTCCACCCGCTTCGCCGACGGCTTCGAATACGGCCTGGGTGCCGAGATCGGCATTTCCACCGACAAGATCCACGCTCGCGGTCCGGTGGGACTGGAAGGGCTGACCAGCCAGAAATGGGTGGTGTTGGGGGACGGGCATGTGCGGGGATGATCTTTCAGCATGGATTTGCCAAGCGAGGTTGCCTATATCCACAAGGTCGAAGAAGTACTGGTGGCCTAAGTGAAGCGGATGGATTTGATCAGAGCACATTATTAATAAGGGATGGACATGTCAGTGCCTGGTTTCCAAGATTTAATGCTTCCGTTTTTGCGTATTTGTAGTGACAAAAATGGTAACTACTCAGGTGCTGCCGTATTTCTCCTTCCCCTTCAAGGGGAAGGCCGGGATGGGTATGGTGTCATTGCGCTGTCACAAGCTTTTACCCCATCCCCACCCTAACCCTCTCCTCGAAGGGGAGGGGATGGCTGTGGTTTTTTTAAAACGATCGCTTCGATCTGAGCCGTTACAAATGTTGGTTGACAGCAACATCCTGATTTACTGCCAGGAGACCGAACAGGTCGCCCTGCGTCAGTGGGTGCGATCAACTCGTCCCGCCATTTCTGCCATCACCCAAGTTGAAGTCCTCGGCTTTCATCGAATTACCCCGCAACAACTTGCCGTGATCAATCCCCTGGCAAACCTGGCCACATGAAGCCAATGCTGTAGGGCGAATGCGTTTCGCTTATCCATTCAACGACTCAACAGGAAATATAACTATGGACGCACCCAAACCCGTTGAAACGCCAGCCCGGCGCAACCCCATGCTGGCGGATACCGAGCCGACCGACGAGGAATTGCATCTCGTCATGTGCGAGGCGCGGGATGTCGCGTTGCAACGCAAGCTGGCTTCCGAAGGGTGGATGCGTGAGCAGATGGAGAACGCACTGCGCGAGGCGAAGGCGCAAATGAGGACGTATGGCGGTTGAGCCGATCAAGCCACGGGTTTTGCTCGTTGCCGGCCCCAACGGCTCCGGCAAGACCACGATCACGGAGCGCGGGCTTGCCCGTGAGTGGTTTGACGGCTGTGAGTACGTCAACCCCGACCTGATTGCACGTGACGAATTTGGCGACTGGAATTCCCCCAAGGCCATACTTCAGGCGGCCAACTTGGCCCAAACCCGGCGCGATAACTGCCTTGAGTCGGGTGCCAGTCTGGCCTTTGAAAGTGTGTTCTCCGGTCAGGACAAGGTGGGTTTCCTGGAGCGTGCCAAGCGGCGCGGCTTCTTCACCAGGGTATTTTTCGTTGCCACGGACAGCCCCACGATCAACGCCTCCCGTGTCGCCCGCAGGGTCATGCAGGGTGGACATGACGTGCCCATAGGCAAGATCGTCTCGCGCTATTTCCGCTCCATCGCCAACTGTGCCACGGTAGCCCCATTGGTGGACCGCCTATATCTCTATGACAACTCGGTAGAGGACGCAGAGGCCAAACTGGTGCTGCGCGCATCCGAAGGCAAGGTCATGCGGATGTATCAAGAACCGCCACAATGGGTGCACCCGATCATGGCAGAGCTGAAACAGTGAACAAACCCATCGCCCTCCTCGGCGGCACCTTCGACCCGATCCATTTCGGCCATCTGAGATTGGCCGAGGAGTTGGCGGAATCATTGAACATCAGCCAGGTGCGCTTCATTCCCGCCGGCTGGCCACCGCATCGCGGCCAGCCGCGCGCGGCAGCGCAGCACCGGCTGGCGATGGTGCGCCGCGCCATCGCCGGAAATCCGCGCTTCGTCCTGGATGAACGCGAGTTCTACCGGAACAAGCCTAGCTACAGCGTCGACACCCTGAACGACCTGCGTGCCGAGTTGCCTCCGGGCACGCCACTGGTGCTGTTCATGGGTGCGGATGCCTTCCTGGGCCTGACCACCTGGCACGAGTGGCGACGTTTGTTTGAGCTGGCGCATATCGTGGTGGCACAACGTCCGGGTTTTTCCTCCGTGGCGTGGCAAGATGCGCTACCCGACCCGCTACGCCGCATCCTGTCCACCCTCCGTGGCGAACAGGCCGAGGAGATACGGGAAAAACCTTACGGCCGGGTTTTTCTACAAACCATCACCCAGCTCGACATCTCGGCCAGCCAGATTCGCGACCGCGCACTGCGCGGGAAAAGCTTGCGCTATCTGCTGCCGGATGCCGTCATCGATTACCTCAACGAGAACCACCTCTATGTCTGAACACCTCACCTCCGCACAACTCGTCAAGATTGCCGTCGCCGCCCTGGAAGACATGAAGGGCAAGGAAATCACAGTCATGGAAGTCGGCCATCTGACTTCACTGTTCGACAAGATGGTCATCGCCAGCGGCGACTCTACCCGGCACGTCAAGTCTCTGGCGGACAGCGCGCGGGAAAAACTCAAGGAGGCGGGTGCCGATATCATCGGCGTGGAAGGCGAACAGGTGGGTGAATGGGTGCTGGTGGATGTCGGCGACATCGTCGTGCATGTGATGCACCCGACCGTGCGTGCGCACTACAACCTGGAAGAGCTCTGGGGTGCGGCCCGCCGCGCGCGCCAGGCGCATTGAGCCGGGTTTGAGGGATGATCCCGCTGCCTGACATCCGCAGCCTGCGCGCCTGGCTGCGGCGAGGTGGCGTCATCGCTTACGCCACCGAATCCTGCTTCGGCCTCGGTTGCGAACCGCGCAATGCCCGCGCGCTACGGCATGTCCTGGCCTTGAAGGGACGGCCAAAAGCCAAGGGCATGATCCTGATCGGCAGCGACGCGCACCAATTTGCACCCTTCCTGGAGCCCTTGCCGACCGAACTTTCCGCACGGCTGTCGCAGTGGTGGCCAGGCCCGAATACCTTGCTCCTGCCGGCCTCTCGGCGTTGCCCACGTTGGCTGACCGGACGCCACGAAAAACTGGCGGTGCGGGTGACGGCGCACGCCGAGGCGGCGCGTCTTTGCCGGGCACTGAACACCCCCCTGGTCTCCACCAGCGCCAACCGAACCGGACGACGCGCCTTGAAAACGGACCGAGCCTGCCGCAGGGCCTTTGGCGCAAGCGTCTGGGTGCTGCCTGGGCGCAGCGGTGGGAGGCGTGGTCCATCGACCATACTCGATCCGCTTTCCGGCGCGATTTTTCGCGCCTGACGCCATGCTACCTGTTTCCTGGAGAGTCCTGCTGGTCTACGCTCTGTGCAGTCTGGCACTGGACATGGTCAGCAATCCGCAGACCGTGTTGCCGCTGGCTCTGGCGCCATGGACACCGCCGCTCGGGCTGTCCCTGGCCTTCCTGCTGCTGTATGGCACACGCTACGCACCCTGGCTGATCGCGGTCACCTTCCTTCTGGGCATACCCATCTACGGATTGCCCACCAACTGGCTGGCGGCCTTGTGGGCAGCCACGCTGCTGATGCTGGGCCTGCTGGGGATCAGTACCTGGCTGACGCGGGGCTTTGGTTTCGACCCACGACTTTCCAGTCAGCGCGACCTGTCCTGGTTCCTCCTGGCCGCAGTGATCGGCGCGTGGCTGGATGCCGGCGTGCATGTGTTTGCGCGCAGCCCGGAGGCTGCACCCGATGTCTGGGCCTGGGGCGCCGATTTGGTGAACTACTGGGTCGGGGCCTTGATACGCCTGTTGATCATCGCGCCTCTGGTGTTGGTACACGCCGGTCACGACTGGACGGCCTGGCGCACCTGGCGCCTGGATCGGGAAATGCTGCTGCAGGCGGCTTCGATCAGCATCGCCCTGGCGGTAATCTTCGGTCTGCGCTACACGGATGAATACAAATTCTTCTACCTGTTGTTTTTGCCCCTGATCTGGGTGGCCATGCGCTATGGCATCCAGGGAGCCACCGCTGCACTCGCATTTACCCATATCGGCCTCAACGCCATCCTCGCCTGGCGCGGTCTGCACGCGATCGCCGTGGTGGAGTTCCAGATGCTGATGCTGGGCTTGGCGATTACCGGGCTGTTTCTCGGGCTGACCGTGAGCGCGCGCCGCGCGGCGGAAGAGAAGCTGCACCAGCGCGAGGCGGAACTCAACCAGGCTTCCCGCCTGGCCGCCGCCGGCGAGATGACTCAGGCCATCGCCCACGAGCTCAACCAGCCGCTGTCCGCCCTGGCCAACTATGCCCGTGCCGCGCGAGCAATGCTGGAGGCGCCTGAACAGCATGGCCCCTTGCTGGCCGATACCCTCGCCAAGATCGACCGCGAAGCCAGCCGCGCAGGCCAGGTGGTACACCGCCTGCGCGAGTTCTTCCGCGGCGGCGGGCTGCGCCTGGAGCCGCTGACTGCTGCAGAACTGATTGAGGAGGGGCTCGCCCCGGCGCGACGTCGCGCCGAGCGTGCCGGCATCCATGTGTCGGTGGATGTGCATGGCGATATGCCGCGCTTCATGGCTGATCGCGTGCAGATGGGCACGGTGCTGCACAACCTGCTGGTCAATGCCATCGAGGCCATTGAGAGCGATGACCCGAAGGCACGCATCATCGCCATCAGCGCGCGCCGCCTGGATGCGCATCGATTACGTTTTTGCGTGCGCGATAGCGGCTGCGGTGTATCTCCCGAGATGCGCGAGCGGCTTTTCGATTCCTTTGCCACCAGCAAGGCGGAGGGCATGGGATTGGGGCTGGCGATCAGCCGCACTCTGGTGGAAGCGCACGGTGGCGAACTCTGGGTTGACAGCATCCGGCCCACGCGCTTTTGTTTCACGTTGCCTTTATGACCGCGAGTCCGGCATGAGTGATCTGCCCGGCCGCCCGAAGGAGTCCCCATGAGCGATCCCATCATCACCATCGTCGATGATGACGAGGCCGTACGCGATTCTCTGGCGTTGCTGCTCAATTTTCGCGGCTTCCGCTGCCGCGGCTATGCCAGCGCCGAGGAATGCCTGGCGCATTGGCGACCGGACTGGCGTGGCTGCCTGCTCCTGGATCTGCGCATGGGTGGCATGGATGGCCTGGCGCTGCAACGCGTCCTGGGCGAACACGGTTCGCGATTGCCTGTGGTCTTCCTCACCGGCCACGGCGACATCGCTCACGCGCGCGCCGCGCTCAAGGCCGGTGCCGTCGATTTCCTGGAAAAACCGTATGCGGAAAAAGCGCTGCTCGAAGCGGTACACGAAGCCGTGGCGCGCGATGCTCGACAACACGCGGTGCAGAGCCACTCGGAGGCGATCGTCACGCGCATCGCGCGCCTGTCGGAGCGCGAGCGCCAGGTCATGGAACTCACGGTGGAGGGTCGGCCGAATCGGGAAATCGCCACCATCCTGGAAATCAGCCCGCGTACCGTGGAAGTCTTCAAGGCCCGCATGATGGAAAAGATGCAGGCGCGCAGCCTGCCGGAACTGGTGCGGCTGGTGATGGAGTCTCGCTCGGTGGGGTAGCCCACTGCCCGTGTACGTGTTCCCCTTACGCGCTCACGCGAATGCACACGACCCTGCGAATCCGTAGCATGGCTGTACACCCTGAGCAGGGCGGCTGCATGAGATAGCAGCATCTTTACGGGCGACCCAGGTCGCCCGTTTTTTTTCGTTTATCCGCAGATACTCAAGCGCCGCCGTTCAGCCCTACTCCGGTCGCGTGCAAGTACGCAGGCATTTCCGGGAGGAGGGAGTCCCTCCTCGGCATCAGGTCCAGGTCTCGCCACCGCTGGAAGCGGTTGTAGAGGGATCGACAGCTAGCGTCGCGATGCGGGGAGAAGGTAGGGCGGAAAAGCGGTTTTTCGCGCCTTCCGCCGGATGTTAGTCATTCGGCGGAGAACGCCGGCCCGGCTCATCCGCCCTACGCGGGCTCATATCGGGGAAGAACCACGGTGATCGTGGTCTGGTTTTCCGGCTCGGAAACCGCCAGCTCAATCTGGCCATTTTGGGCCTCTGTGAGCATTTTGACGGAATACGTTTCAATACCCGACCCCCCCTGCTTGCCATGCGTCATGAACTTGTCGAAAAAATGCCCGCGCAGCTCGGCAGGCACCACGCCTGCGTACTGGATCGTGATGCGCAAGGGCGATTCATCCTTCAGGGTAATCACAATCCGGCTAGTATCCGGCGCGGCTTCGCAAGCAATCAAGATCAGGTTCTGGAATATGGAATAGCAGAACATGGCGTCACCCAGTGATCGCGGAATCTCCCCGCCGACAGGTACATCCTCATCGATGGCGATCTTGAGCTGCTTCTCGGTGAACGTCATCTGCACGATCTCTGTGGTGTGTCGCAGGATTTCCCCGATCTTGATCGGCTGAGCATCGAGCTTGAAGCGCCCGGTCTCGATCTTGAAGAGTTCCGAGGAGCGGTTCACCATGTTGATCACATGTAGGGCAGCTTCCTCGGCCATGAGTAGCTTCTCGCGATGCAGAATACTGATAGAGAAGTCGGCGGATAGCGAACGCACCAGCCCGAGTACCGTGGCCATCGGCGACTTCATGTCCTGCTGCGACAGATGTTCTACCTCCCCGCGCAGGCGCACCACTTCCAGCAGGTCGTCGTAGTCGGCCTGCACCTGCTTATGCAGTTCGACATAGCGCATGAAATTGCGTACACGTAACTGGAGTTCATCAGCGCTGATGGGTTTGGTGATGAAGTCCACAGCCCCCAGTTCCCGCCCCCGTTGCAGCGCAGCCTCGCCGCTCATGGCCGTGACAAAGATCACGGGGATGGAAAGCGATGTCGGATGCTCGCGCATGCGTCGTGCCACTTCGAAGCCATCCATGTTGGGCATCATGATGTCGAGCAGCACCAGATCCGGCGGGGTGTCCGATTGGCAGATTTCCAGCGCCTTCGCTCCTGAAGGGGCGAGTAGCACACGGTAGTCGTCCTTTAACAGGTGCGAGAGCAGTTCCAGATTCTCGGGAGTATCGTCCACGACCAGCACGGTCGCGCGTTCCCCCCCCTTAACGCCCACAGGAAGAGTGGCCAGGTCTATCGGAACACGGGACCGAGGTGGCGACTTGAGTGCCTTTTCAACGCGAGCGGCCAGGACGGCCGCGGTGAAGGGTTTGATCAGCAGGTCGCCGATGCCGCTGGTGGCGGCAACGTTGACCTGATAACGAGCCAGTTCTCCGGTGATGAGAATAAATGGAATACTGGCCAATTTCATGTCGATACGCATCGCTTCGAACAATTCGAGGCCGGACATGATGGGCACGTTCCATTCGCAAAGCACGATATCCACCTGCTGCGTGTTCAGGATGTGCAATGCTTCGGCGCCATCTTTGGCCGTCACGATGCGCTCGGAGCCGAACGCGCGCAGTTGGGCTGAAATGACGGCGCGCATGACCGCGGCGGCATCGACCACGAGAAATACAGCGTTCCTGGAAATCATATTGCCTCTTAGTTACTGTGTGATTCGGCAAGCGACAGCGGCTCGGTGTCGCGAGTCTCTGTCATGGCGGCTCTGAGTGCCGCGAGTGCCGTGCCGAAGTCGTAGGCATGGATGCCGGCCGCGATCTCGCGGTACTGTCCGGGGAATGCCGCGAACAACAGATCGGCGTTGGCATCCAGTACCTCCTCGGCTTCGGAACCGCTCAGCAGCGATTTCAGTTGCGCGCAGACCGCTTTGAG
>CAISDD010000383.1 GCA_903883985.1 uncultured Pseudomonadota bacterium
GACGCAAGGAAGCCCAACATTTGATGCGCCCAAGATTGTTTGTGGGTCGACTGCATGTTTGGCTTTTTGCGTTTGTTGATTGTTGGGCTTCGCGGTGCTCAGCCCAACCTACGCGCTGCCCCCGTGGTCCGATTTGATGCTTTCGTAGACCAGATGCTCGGCGTCGATCTGGCGCAGCCGTTCGAGCGCGAAAACCGGGGGGGCGCAATAGCGCAGCAGGCGCTCCAAGCCGGATCGGTCGTTGGCTTCGATGCGCACGCGGGCATCGAGGCTGAATCCACCGCCGTGTTCCCAGGACGGCGTATGCAAGGTTTGCCGCCGCATATCTTTGGATCAGCAGTAATTCGTTGTTCCATGACCCGTTGTTCCATGTGTGGCTCCAATCGTTCGTGGTGGTCGGCTAGTCTTCCCGCCGCAACTGCGGGAACAGGATAACGTCGCGGATGCTGGGCGAGTCGGTGAGCAGCATGATCAGGCGGTCGATGCCGATGCCTTCGCCGGCGGTGGGCGGCAGGCCGTGTTCCAGGGCGCGGATGTAGTCGCGGTCCTTGAACATGGCTTCCTCGTCGCCGGCTTCCTTGGCCGCCACCTGGGCGTCGAAGCGGGCTTCCTGGTCTTCCGGGTCGTTCAGCTCGGAGAAGCCATTGGCGATCTCGCGGCCGACCATGAACAGCTCGAAGCGGTCGGTGAGCTCCGGGTTGACGTCGTTGCGTCGCGCCAGCGGTGAAGTCTCCGCCGGGTAGTCGATGATGAAAGTGGGCTGGATCAGCAGGTGTTCGGTGGTTTCCTCGAACAGGGTGAGCTGCAGGCCGCCGAGGCCGTCTTTCGGGCGGAAGCCGATCTTGCGCCGTTTCAGTTCCTCCACCACGAAGGCCTGGTCGTCGAGCGGTGCGTCGCGCAGTTCCGGGTGGTAGTGGCGCACCGCGTCGAGGGCGGTCATGCGCGCAAAGGGCGCGCCCAGGTCGATCTGGTGGCCCTGGTAGGGCACCGTGGTGGTACCCAGTACCTTCTCGGCGATGTCGCGGAACATGGCTTCGGTGAAGTCCATCAGGTAACGGTAATCCCGGTAGGCTTCGTAGAACTCGACCATGGTGAATTCCGGGTTGTGCCGGGTCGAGATGCCTTCGTTGCGGAAGTTGCGGTTGATCTCGAACACCTTCTCCAGGCCGCCCACCACCAGGCGCTTGAGGTAAAGCTCCGGCGCGATGCGCAGGTACAACTGCATGTCGAGGGCGTTGTGGTGGGTGAGGAAGGGCTTCGCGTTGGCACCGCCGGGGATGGGATGCATCATCGGCGTCTCCACTTCCAGGTAGCCACGCGCGGTGAAGAACTCGCGCATGGTCTGGATGACCTTGGAACGGATGATGAAAGTGCGGCGGGAATCATCGTTGGTAATGAGATCCAGGTAGCGCTGGCGGTATTTCTGCTCCTGGTCGGTCAGCCCGTGGAATTTCTCCGGCAGCGGCCGCAGCGCCTTGGTCAACAGGCGCACCGAGGTGGCCTGGATGGTGAGTTCGTCGGTCTTGGTGCGGAACAGGGTGCCGGTGACACCGAGAATGTCGCCCAGGTCCATGCGCTTGAAGGCGCCGTAGGCGACTTCGCCGATGGCGTCGCGGGACGCGTAGATCTGCATGCGCCCGCTCATGTCTTGCAGGCTGGCGAAACTGGCCTTGCCCATCACCCGCTTCAACATCATCCGACCGGCCAGTTGCACGGCGACCGGGCTGGTTTCCAGTGCTTCCTTGGCGGTTGCACCGTAAGCGGCGTGCAGGGTGGCGGCGTAGTCGCGGCGCTCGAAGTCGTTGGGGAAGGCGATTCCCTGGGCGCGGATGCCGGCGAGTTTCTCCCGACGCTCGGCGATGATCTGGTTTTCGTCTTGCTGGGGCAGGGCGGGGGTGGCGGTATCGGTCATGATTTGAGTTGATAGAAGGTGAAAACGGATAAGCCGAGCGCCAGGGCGGCGGCGGCCTGATTCTTGTCGGCGGTGGCGAAGGACTTGGCGCCGAAATGGCGAGCATAGGCCAGGTGCAGGGCGTCCAGCGCGCGCAGGGGGACTTCAGGCACTAGGTCGATCAGGTTGCGCGCCTCGCTGAACAGTTGCGCGGCTTCCGGATAGACCCGCCAAGTATGGCCCAGCACGTCGCGGTCGAACTCGGCCAGGGCGCGGCGTTCGAGTAGCAGGTCGATCTGCCCGGCCCGGCGCCGGCGCGCCAGCAGGCAGCGAAACTCCACCAGGGTCAGTGGGCTGGTGCTCACTTCATCCTGAGCGTCCGCCCAATCGAGCACATCCAGCGAATTGACTTCGCGGATGTAGCACTTGGCCAGGGCGCTGGTGTCGATGTAGGCGCTCAACAGCGGTCCTCGCGTTCTTCCGCTAGGAGGTCTTCGCTCGGCACGGTCTGCATCGACTGGCTGGCCAGGAAGGCCTTGAGGGAGCGCACCGCGCGCTTCGGCGTTACCGGCAGAATCCGCGCCACCGGCTCGCCCCGGCGCACCACCAGGATTTCCTCGGCATCGGCGAACATCGCTTCCGGATGCGACAGGCCTTCGCGGGCTTCGCGGATGGTGAGTTCTTTCATGGTTAGAAATCCCAGGAATGGATGTGACACAAGTATAAGCTGTGTGACACATCGCCGGCGGGGGTAGGGTTACACAATTGCTTTCCTGCTCAATCGACCGCTAGTCATGTAACCTGGTCATCCACCCGTAGCAAGCGTAGGTTGGGCTGACGGCTGGAAGCCCAACAACCACGGCCGTGCTGGGTTGCGCCGACATGAAACGTCGGCTAACGCAAGCTGCGCTGACTGGGGTAAAACCGGCGAGACGCCGACGCTACTCATTAGCGCCAGGTCGAAGCTTGCAAGGTGTTGGGCTTCGCCTTGCTCAGC
>CAISDD010000384.1 GCA_903883985.1 uncultured Pseudomonadota bacterium
AGGAAGTTTGGATCCTGGAGAAAGGTACGGATGGCTATTCCACCGTGCGTCGCGTCTCCGAGATGGAAGATGTGAAAAACCTCGTGGCTGAAGGCTTACCTTTGGGTGGTCTTTGGTACAGCGACTATCTTGATGCGAGGTAAGCATGCACATCGAGATATTGGTGGAGGACAGTTCAGGAGAAAAGTTGCTGCAAGTATTGCTGCCTCAGCTTCTGGGACCACAAGGCGAGCCGCACACCTGGCGTTTACATGCCTACAAAGGCATCGGCCGAATTCCACAAGGCCTGGTGACGAAGGCCGACCCCGCGAAGCGAATTCTGCTTGATCAGTTGCCAAAGCTGTTACGCGGGTATGGCAGGACGCCAGGAATCGACGCGGTTGTTGTCGTGCTTGATACCGACAAACGTGACTGCGCTGCATTCTTGTCCGAGCTGAAAGCGGCCGCCGATGCCTGCAACCCAGCGCCTGACACACTGTTCAGACTCGCTATCGAGGAGATTGAGGCCTGGTATTTGGGTGACCGGGATGCATTGTTGGCTGCCTATCCACGAGCCAAGCTGGATGTGCTCGGGAAGTATGTTCAGGACAGCGCATGTGATACGTGGGAACTGCTCGCCGACGCAGTGCATTCGGGTGGATCGGCGGCGATCAAGAAAGCCGGCTGGCCATTGCCGGGGCAGGTGAAGCATGAATGGGCCGAAAAGATTGGTCCGTTGATGGACCTGGAGCGGAACAGTTCTCCCAGTTTTGGAAAGCTGCGGGATGGATTGCGCCGGCTCGTCGCGGGGGCGGCTTGACGTGAATTGGATCGTCGGCGACTGGTGCTGGCATTCACGCCACGCTACGCCCTGCCGTGTGGTAGACAGGCAGGACATGTGGGGCGAAACCGCCTACCGCGTGTGGCTGCCCACCAAGGACGCGGTGGTGCGCGCGCGCCCGCAGGACTTGGCCAAGCTCGACAGCATTAGGCCAACGATAGAGCACATCCTCCACACCGCAGCGGCGGCCAAGCTGCTGGACGCCTTGGAGGACAACCTGCTGCTGGCGCCCATCCAGTCCAGCGTCGTCCCGTTGCCGCACCAGCTCTATGCGCTCAACCGAGCCATGAGCCAGCACCGCATTCGCTACCTGCTGGCGGACGAGGTGGGCCTGGGCAAGACCATCGAGGCCGGGCTGATCCTGCGCGAGCTCAAGTTGCGCGGCATGGCGCGGCGTGTGCTGGTGGTGGCGCCCAAGGGGCTGGTGCGCCAGTGGCAGGCCGAGATGCGCCTGCACTTCGGTGAGAAGCTTCAGTTCGTCGACCCGGCAGAACTGGCCGCCTTCCGGCAATGGCGCAATGACGAGGAAAACCTCTGGCGGCTGCATGACCAGGTGATCTGCTCACTGGACTCGGTCAAGCCGATCGAAGGCCGTAGAGGCTGGAGCCTTGAGCAACTGAACAACTACAACCGCGAACGATTTGAGGACTTGATTTCGGCGTCGTGGGATTTGGTGATCATCGACGAGTCGCACCGCATGGGCGGCAGCACCGACCAAGTGGCACGCTACAAGCTGGGCGCAGCGTTGGCCGAAGCGGCGCCCTACCTGCTGCTGCTGTCGGCCACGCCGCACCAGGGCAAGACCGACCAGTTCCTGCGCTTGATGCAGTTGATTGACCGGGACTCGTTTCCGGATGAAGGCAGCGTCAGCCGAGATCGCGTGCGGCCTTTCGTCATTCGCACCGAGAAGCGCAATGCGATCGATGCGGAGGGCCAGCCGCTGTTCAAGCCTCGCGTCACCCGTCTCCAGGCCGTGGCGTGGCAAGACCGGCACGGCGCCCAGCAGCGACTGTACGAGGCAGTCACCGACTACGTGCGCCATGGCTACAACCAGGCACTGGCGGCCAAGCAGCGGCACATCGGGTTCTTGATGATCTTGATGCAGCGGCTGGTGACGTCCAGCACGGCAGCGATTTGCACCACGCTGGAGAAGCGGCAGGCGTTGCTCAATGAACCCCAGCCGCAGGCGTCACTGTTCGATTCGACCGAGATGGACGAGTGGGCCGAGCTGGACGGTCAAAGCCAGGTGGACATTGCGGTGCAGACCTCGGGCTGGGTGCAGGAGAAGGCCGAGGTTGACCTCCTGCTGACCCTGGCCCGGGAAACCGAGGCCCAGGGCACCGACGCAAAGGCTGAGGCCCTGTTGGAGTTGATCTACAAGCTGCAGCAGGAAGAGAACGATCCGACCATGAAGGTCTTGATCTTCACGGAGTTCGTGCCGACACAGGCCATGCTCGCGGGCTTCCTGGAAAGCCGTGGCTTCTCTGTGGCTCTGCTCAACGGCAGCATGGACCTGGATACCCGCACCAAGGCGCAGCAGGTCTTCTCGCAAGACGTTCGGGTTCTGGTCTCGACCGACGCTGGCGGCGAGGGCCTGAACCTTCAGTTCTGCCACGTGATCGTCAACTTCGACATGCCGTGGAACCCGATGCGCATCGAACAGCGCATTGGCCGCGTGGACCGTATCGGCCAGCGCCATGTGGTGCGGGCCATCAACTTCGTTCTCGAAGACACGGTGGAGCACCGCGTCCGCCAGGTGCTGGAGACCAAGCTCGAAGTCATCGCCCAGGAGTTCGGCGTGGACAAGGCCTCCGACGTGATGGACTCGGTCGAGGCGGAGGCAATGTTCGACGAGGTATTCGTTCAGGGTCTGCAAGACCCTGGTTCGATCGACAAGGCGTGCGATGCCGTGATCAATCAGGTCCGCGACAAGGTCGCCGACGAACGCAAAAACAGCGACCTGCTGGCCGATGCCCATGCGCTGGATGCCATCGAAGCCCGCAAATGGCGTGACCACCCTGCGCAGTTTTGGCTGGAGCGCGCCATCACATCCGGTTTGCCGACTCGTGGCGGCAGCGCCGTGAAGACGGGTGATGCATGGCGCGTGAAATGGGTGGACGGCAGCGAATCGACCAAGGTTTGCTTTGACGCCAGGACTGCGGAACAGAACCCGGACCTCGAGTGGGTCACCTTGGAGGACCCGCGCGCCAGAGCGGTGATCAGCGAGCTGTCACGTTGCGTTGCTGGGCAGCCCTTGCCGGTGGTCAAGATCGCCGGCCTGCCTGAGGCTGTGCAGGGTGTCTGGTCACTGTGGGAAATCAGCCTGTCCGCTGAAGGTCTCAACCGAAAGCGCTTCCTGCCGGTCTTCGCAACAGACGACGGGCGGACCTTTGTGCCCACGGCCAAGCGCATCTGGGACCTGCTGTTGACGGAAGGCATCGAGATCAAGGGTGCCACCACCACCGAGCAGGCGGTGCAGTGGTTCGAGGCCTCCATGACTGCTGCCAAGACTCAAGGTGAACGCCTGTTCTCAGAACTGCTCGGGGAACACCGTTCACGGCTGAAAGAAGAGCGGGAGCGCGCCAAGTACGCCTACGACGCCCGCTATCAGGCCATTGGCCGAATTGGCTTGCCTGCCGTTCGCGAACATCGCCGCAAGCGGCTGGATGCCGAACACCAGGTGCGGATGGCCTCGTTGGATGACGCAGAGGCCAGCGTGCCGGATCTCTTTGCTGTGATGATGCTTCGGGTGGGGTCCGCATGAGCCCGTGGATTGACCGCATCCTCCAGGAGTTTCCGGCAGAACTGGCCAGACTGTGGATTGCCGCCGACCCCGACGATGTGCTGTTGGATGAGCATGTGCTGTCAGGCTTGCGGGAACGTGGCTTCGATGTCATGCCGTTCGAAGACTCGGTCGTGTTCCGTGCCGAGTATGAAGACCGCTACCGCAGCGCATGGGACCGTGGCGAAGCAGCCCCAGCCAAGGCCCTGGTGCTGCACCTGCGCGGCACTAACATCAGTGACCTACCTTGGGACTACCTGAGGCAAGCGCGTCCCGTGAGCCTGAGTCTTGCCAACCTGTTCCCGAGGCTCAGCTATCCCGTCGTTCGACAGATCGGCGCTGAACACCATGAGGCCCTGTTCGCCGCGCAGGCAAGGCATGCATCGCAGGCCCTGGGCGAGTCCGCGACCAAAGAGTTCGTCCTGACCCACATCTTCAAGATCAGTCCGCACCTGATTTCACGGCCTGAGGACCTGTGGCGCGAGTTGTTGCGACTGCACTACCGCGACTCCGGTCTGCCGTTGGTCCTGGCGGATCATATTGCACATGTGCTTGGCGACCATGCGACGTTCAAGGATCTGCCCATCAGCGAGCTGTTCGCATCGAAAGGCACGTTGCTTCGCGTGGTGCAGGACGCTTGGTACCGTTATCTGTCGCGTCTTGGTTTGACGGGGATACGCACCGGTGAGCCCACGCCGGCGGACCTTGTTGCCAAGGCCGAGGTGCCGTTTGAGCACCCCGATGTGCGGGTGATCATCGACTCCATGTTCCTGGACGGCTTGCTCCACCCGCTCGCTGTTCAGGGTCCGTCTGTCAGCGTGCCGGAGTGGGCGAAGGTGGGTATCGTCCAAGATCCGCTCGCACTGCGGAACCTGGTCGCAGAGGGCATCAAGGGTATTCTTCAGTCGCTGCCAACGCTGGAATCGTCCTACCGCGACTGGGCCAGCTTGTCCCGCCGGTTGGGTGAGGTACTTGCCCGGTTTCATTCCTTGGACACAGTTCGCGCAGAAGGACTGAAAGCCGCAATCGC
The DNA here is from genome assembly GCA_903883985.1 of uncultured Pseudomonadota bacterium. GTDB lineage: Bacteria > Pseudomonadota > Gammaproteobacteria > Burkholderiales > Thiobacillaceae > PFJX01. Next base: position 4,633 of record CAISDD010000384.1, read on the forward strand.
AGAGCTACAAGCCACCACCGACGAACGTCTGCGGCAATGGGTGACCAAGCACTATGCCGACCTGCCATCGTTGCCGGTCGCAAAGGGACCGGTCATGGTGCACCACGTGCCGCGTTTTCTTTCAATGCGGCGTGGCGCTGGCGAGGCTAAGATTGCCCTGCTGGTGTTCGATGGTCTTGCCGTCGACCAGTGGGTTCAGATCCGCGAGGCCATGGCCAAACGAGCACCCAAGCTCGGGTTCGAGGAAAGCGCGTGCTTTGCCTGGCTCCCTACGCTGACGACGGTATCCCGGCAGGCGCTATTCTCCGGGCTCAAACCACGAGAGTTCGCCGACACGATTGAGTCCACCTCGCCGGAGTCGACGCAGTGGTCGCGGTTTTGGCAAGACCAGGGGCTGCGCGCCAATGAGGTCATGTACCGCAAGGGCATCAAGCGAACAGATCAGTTGGCGGAACTGGGTGCGGCCATTTCAGCGCCATCGATCAGGGTTGCGGGCATGGTGGTCGACACGGTCGATGAGATCGTGCACGGCGCCGTGTTGGGCAAGCGCGGCATCGCCACCCAAATCGAGAGCTGGTGTGAGAGCGGCTTCGTCGATCAACTGTTCTCGCTGCTGCTCGACAAGGGCTTCCAAGTCTACCTGACTGCCGACCACGGAAATGTGGAAGCGGTTGGCCAGGGGCGGCCCAATCAAGGGGTGGCTCCAGAGCTGCGTGGTGAGCGCGTTCGGACTTACCGCAGTGAGTCCTTGGCGGCCGAGTCGGCTGCCGCGAATCCGAACACCTACCGTCTTGATGTCGCTGGACTGCCGGCGAACTTTATGACCTTATTCGCCGGCGGACGCACTGCCTTCATGCAACAAGGAGAGCCAGCCGTCGTACACGGCGGCATCTCGGTCGAAGAGCTGTTGGTGCCTTTCGTCAAAATTAGTTATGTGAGTTGAACTGAATGATTTCGACAGCCCCTCAAATTGGCTTCGACCGGTTCATCCAGCTGGATTGGGTAGCTGCTGCGCTGAAGGTACGCGCAGGAATGGCCAGTCTCGATGAGCTAAATGAGATGCTGGATGCCGCTGGCCTTGGAAACGAGGCCAAGATCAAGACACACACAAAGCTGAATGCATTGGTCCTGGAGCCTCGATCTGAGTTGGTGGAATTCATTGATCGCGGCATCGGCCTCTTTTCAGATGCGAAACCCCAGCAGGATGCAGCCTGCTTCGCCTGGGGGGCTGCCCTTGCAACGTATCCGTATTTCGGAAAAGTCGCCGAGTTCACCGGCAGGTTGACCGCTATGCAAGGCGATTGCTCGATGCCGGAAGTGCACCGGCGAATGAGCGAGCTGTATGGCGAGCGGGGCAACATCAAGACGGCCACACGTGCTGTCATTCAGACGCAGGTCGACTGGGGTGCCATACGTCGCGTCACCAAAGGCAATCGCATTGAGCGACTGGCGCCTAAGCCGGTAGCAGATCCGATGAAGGTCTCGTGGTTGATCGAGGCGGCGCTGCGTTATCACGGCAAGACTATGGCGCTTGCCACGCTGCAATCTACTGCAGCGCTTTATCCGTTCTCATTCGATCAACCTCTCGGCTATGTGGTGTCGAAGAGCCCGGCATTGGAGTTGCAATCGGCAGGCCCCAGCAACCAGTTTGTCGCGCTGCGCAGTGCGCTCTAGTGGCGACGCGGCCGTCCTGATGGTGTACTTGTACTGTCAAATGCAGTCAGTGGACGGGTATGCTAACGATCATGCGTGAACTGTTGAAACCCATATTCGATACTGCCTTGGCTTTGAGGACGCAGTTGCACGCAGCGCTGTCGATTCCCTTGACGGACGCTGCGCGGCCCGATGAGTCCGAAGTCGTGGCCAGCGACAGCATAGAGTCGCGTGGAGCTTCAGGTTCGAGTGGCAAATCGTTCAAGTGTGTGGAAGATTGCCCAGGCTACCTGACCAGTAACGGGCTCGGAAGCTTGGAGATCGGAGCCACTCACGACGATTGAGACCCGGGCGTCTCACCAGTCGCCCGAAGCGCCACGGGGCGCTTTACCGGGTGAGGCAGGTCTGACCGCAGCCCGGTCGCCTGAGTTCGAAGTGGGATCGCTCGGCGCTGGGCCGACCACAGGCACACCTTCCTTGTTGAAGTGCCACTCGCCAATGGTTTCGAACTTGGGCGGTGTGCCAATATCAGGCTGTTGGGCGCTGGCGCCCACCGTGTCCCAGACCGCCTGGTTGCCGCCATGGTTCTCGCTGATTTTTCCAATTCGCACTGATGACTTGTAGTCCTCGCTTAGTCGTCCGGCGTCCTCAGATATCTGCCGGCGACCTTTGTCTATGATGGTTGTCGCATCGCGTTTGTTTGCGCCCACCTGACTCTTCAGGTCGTTGCCGACGGAGTGACCAGGCTGTACGCCTTGACGGGCTTGGCGGCTTCGGATGACAGCCTCGTTAGCGGTGGTCTGCTGGCCCATCGAGTTGTTGTCCGCGCCGCGAATCTGGGCATCGTATTGATCGCGCAACGGTGAGGATGACCAGCCCATGGCGTCGGTCAGCGGCATTGTCGGCCCCAGTGGGCTGTCAGTGGGAACGTAGCCGGTCGCTGAGCTGCCACCCCGCGCATAGGAGTAAGCGATCTCGGTAACCGCTCGTTGCAGCTTGATCGGGTCTTCCTCGCGAAGCAGTCCGCGCTCAGCCAGGCGCCGGGCGGCGTAGTTTGTGAAGTCCGTCTGGGTACCGCTGCTCCACTCGCGCATGAACTGCGCGGTGCGGGCCAATTCCTTCGCACGGCCGTAGGCACTCTCGCTGGAGGTCTGGCGCTCGCTGGCTTCTCGTGACGAAGAGTCAAAGCCAGCAGTCGACGTCGTGCGGCTTCCGCGCGCCCACTGGTACGCCTCAGAGGAACGGAAATCCTTGACCACGGTGCTGGCGTCCGTGACCTGGGAGCTTTCGACAGCTTTCCGGGCATAGTCATAGGCGCTTTGGAGGCGCTGCTGATCGACGGAACGGCCTTCCGCTTTTGCTTCCGCACCGATCTCGGTCAGAGGAATCTTCGCTCCCAGTGAAGCCGCAGCGGCGATACTCTTGCCTACAGTCGAGTCGTCGCTCATTCCCAAACGGCGGTTTACATCCTTCGCCACGGAATTCAGCGTCTGGAATTGCGTGCTGGTCGAACCGCCTTCGGACGTGTTTGTGGCGCCGGATCGCTGTTGGGATTTCTCGAAACTGTCCTGGATGCCAATCGCATGGGTGAGTGCCGTGGTCTGGCTGCGCTGCATGGCTTCGCGCTGCGTCGTGGCGAAGG
>CAISDD010000385.1 GCA_903883985.1 uncultured Pseudomonadota bacterium
CTGGCTAGATGCAAGCTCCGCATTCAGCAGGTACCCACTATCGTCGGCATGGCATCAATCCAGCCCATCATCTGGCGATAAAATTACCACCTTTGAAGTTGGCCTTCTTGAGCAGGGACTCGTACTGATGAGTCATGACATAGGCCTGAACCTGAGCCATGAAGTCCATCGTCACCACAACGATAATCAACAGTGAAGTGCCACCAAAGTAGAAGGGCACATTCCAGTTGACAATCAGAAACTCAGGCAGCAGGCACACCAAAGTGATGTAGGCCGCACCCACCAAAGTTAATCTTGTCATCACCTTGTCGATAAAGCGCGCGGTCTGCTCTCCCGGACGATAGCCGGGGATGAAGGCACCACTTTTCTTGAGGTTGTCGGCCGTTTCACGCGGGTTGAACACCAGCGCCGTGTAGAAGAAACAGAAAAATATGATCGCCGTGGCGTAGAGCATGACATAGATCGGTTGACCTGGTGCCAGCGCCGACCCCACGTCCTTAAGCCAGGTGAATCCTTCACGGCTACCGAACCAGCCAGCGATGGTAGCGGGGAACAGAATGATGCTGGAGGCAAATATTGGGGGAATTACTCCCGCCATATTCAGCTTCAGCGGCAGATGCGAACTCTGTCCACCGTACACCTTATTTCCTACCTGACGCTTTGCATAGTTGACCAGGATCTTGCGCTGACCGCGTTCTACGAAAACAACCAGGGCGGTCACCAACAACACGGCAACGAACAACACCAGAACCAGCGGAATGGAGAAGGCTCCGGTACGCGTCAACTCCAAAGTGCCACCGATGGCGCGCGGCAGACCGGCGGCGATACCTGCAAAGATGATGATGGAAATACCATTGCCTAGACCACGCTCGGTAATCTGCTCGCCCAGCCACATCAGAAACATCGTACCGGCAACCAGCGTGATCATGGTGGTTAGCCGGAACATGATGCCGACATCGAGTACCAGTCCAGGTTGGCTCTCCAACGCTATTGCGATGCCCATGGCCTGAAAAGTTGCCAAAAGTACCGTTCCATAGCGCGTGTATTGAGTAATCTTGCGACGCCCTGCCTCGCCTTCTTTCTTCAGCGCCTCCAACTGAGGAGACACCACCGTCATCAACTGGATGATGATGGATGCCGAGATATACGGCATGATACCAAGCGCAAACACCGTGAAGCGTGAAAGTGCGCCACCGGAGAACATGTTGAACATGCCGAGTATGCCGCCTTGCTGGCTCTTGAAGAGGTGCTCGAGCGTTGCAGGATCAATACCGGGTACAGGAATATGCGCCCCAACACGGTAGACGATCAGCGCCCCGAGCAGGAACCAGAGGCGAGCCTTAAGGTCGCCCATCTTGCCGGACATCTGGAGGAGGTTGGCGGAACCGGCCAAGATTTTTTCCTTATCAGGCTTCAGCGACGCTGCCACCGGCAGCCTCTATGGCTGCACGGGCACCCTTGGTCGCGGCAATACCGACTAGCTTGATGCTCTTGTCGATTTCACCCGCCAGGATAACCTTGGCGCTGCGAGTCAAGTGAGGAACCAGGCCAGCTTGCTTCAAGACCAGCATATCGATGCTGTCTACGGGCAAACCACCCAGGTCACCAAGTCGAACTTCAGCCTTGTAGGCACGGTCCAGAGACACAAAGCCGCGCTTGGGCAGGCGACGTGCGAGGGGCATCTGGCCACCCTCGAAACCAACCTTATGATAACCACCGGCGCGTGATTTTTGGCCCTTGTGTCCGCGGCCACCCGTCTTACCCAGCCCGGATCCAATACCGCGACCGGGGCGCTTGCTGTAATGGGTGCTGCCCACTTGGGGCTTGATTGTGTTGAGCTTCATCACGCAACCTCAAATTTCACCAGGTAGTTGACCCGGTTGATCATGCCGCGCACGGCCGGTGTATCTTCCAGAACCACGCTCTGGTGCATACGCTTAAGTCCAAGGCCCTGGACGCTGGCACGATGGGACTGAATGGTGCCGATCGGACTTTTGACCAACGTCACCTTGATCTTACCTTTGGGCTCGCTCATGGCTTACTCCAGGATTTCAGCGATAGTCTTGCCGCGCTTGGCCGCGATTTCGCTGGGCGTGCTCATCTGCGCCAGGCCATCGAGTGTCGCACGGACGACGTTGTAGGGGTTGGTAGAGCCCAGGCACTTGGCCAGGACATTATGTACGCCCATGACTTCAAACACCGCACGCATGGCGCCACCCGCAATAATGCCGGTACCTTCGGAGGCTGGCTGGATCAGGACGCGTGAAGCGCCATGTCGGCCGATCACCGCATGATGGAAGGTACCGTTCTTGAGCGAGACCTTGACCATCTTCCTGCGTGCCTCGTCCATCGCCTTGGTAACCGCTACCGGCACTTCCCGCGCCTTGCCCTTGCCCATGCCGACGCTGCCATCGCCATCACCGACCACGGTCAGCGCGGCAAAACTGAGGATACGACCACCCTTCACCACTTTGGTGACACGGTTGACCGAAATCATCTTTTCCTGAAGTCCGTCGCCGCGATCTTCCTGCTGCTGTTGTTGAGGTTTCGCCATGATCTTCTCGCTTAAAACTGCAAACCGTTCTCGCGGGCTGCTTCAGCCAGTGCCTTGATGCGGCCGTGGAACGCGAAGCCCGCGCGGTCGAAAGAAACTTTCTCTATGCCAATTTTCTTGGCTTTATCGGCGATGCTGGCGCCGATGACCTTGGCAGCCTCTACGTTGCCGCCATTCTTGAGCTGAACACGAATGTCCTTGTCGAGAGAAGAGGCGGAACACAGGACGTTGCCGGCGGTGGCATCGATGACTTGTGCATAAATATGTGTGTTGGTGCGATGTACACACAGCCGGATTGCACCGAGCTCGGCAATCTTGGCGCGAGTTTTGCGCGCCCTGCGCAGGCGACGGAATTTCTTGTCCATTGCAATCGGCTCCTGTTATTTCTTCTTGGTTTCTTTACGGACCACGACTTCGTTCGAATAACGCACACCCTTGCCTTTATAGGGCTCTGGCTTGCGATAGGAACGCACATCGGCGGCAACCTGGCCTACGACCTGTTTGTCCAAACCCTTGATCACGACCTCGGTCTGGGTAGGCGTCTCGACCTTGATGCCCTCGGGCATCATGTGTTCGACAGGGTGCGAAAAACCAAGCGTCAGATTCAATTTGTTACCCTGGGCCTGAGCGCGATAACCGACGCCCACCAGGGTAAGCCTGCGCTCGAATCCTTTGGTAACACCCGTAACCATGTTGGCCAGTAGCGCACGCGTAGTACCCGACATGGCATGCGACTCCTGCGTATTTCCGGTGTTTTCGACCTTCAGAAAACCATCTTCATGAGTAACACTGACCTGGCGATATAAGGATTGCGTCAAGGCGCCCAGGGGCCCCTTGATGGTAATGGCTTCACGGCTGAGAGAGATCTCGACGCCGGTCGGCACAGGTACTGGATTATTAGCAA
>CAISDD010000386.1 GCA_903883985.1 uncultured Pseudomonadota bacterium
ATCTGACCGGTGATTATGCGATGAAAGTAATCGCGGACGCTTTTGATGTGCATTACACTACGGTGAGCCGGGCTGTGAGGGCTTATGAATCGAAGCAAGACCAAAAATAATGCGACTGCGCAAGACCTGACCCTGTGATTACTGAATCTGACCTCGGAGGAGCGTCTGCTCGCGGCCGTGTGCTATGGCGAGGGTTCACTCGCGAATGTGGCCGATGAGATGGCAGCTATTTCCGCAGTGCTGATCCGTCAGGCGAAGGCGCGAGGGCTGACGGTCGGGGCCTTTCTGCATAGTGATGAGGCCAAGGCCTTCTCCTTAGTACTGGCGGATGGGAATGCACGCTATTCGGCCCTATCCAGAGCCACTGAGGAGGCCATTGCCAAGGATGCGGGCATGACGGTCGCGATAAATGCCGCGCGACATGCGTTGGCCGGCAAGTCGGATTATTCGGCAGGTGCCTATTTCTGGGATGGCGCCGACCTCAAGTCGAATTTAACCAACCATCCCAAGGTTCTGCTGGGCATTCGTTTTTCGTTCAAGGAACACGACATCTATGCGGTCGGAGACCACAAGATCAAGGAGAAGACGGAATACTGGATGGTAAAGGACAAGACCGGAAAGACAGTACGAGGCGCGGAGCGTGGCCGCTACGATTGCACCTACGAATCCACGGCGGCCTTTGGCGGCACCGTATTCTGGCGTTTCACGCCCGAGTTTCTGAAGGCCACAGGCAACAAGGAATTCAAGTGAATATTGCCAGGATCGCCTTGTTGTTCGGCCTCTGCCTGACAAATGCATGGGCAGCAGGCGAGGTTCCCCCCAATGTGCTGCACGACTGGATTCGTGGTGTTCAGCTCAAGGGCGCGCGACATATCCAGGCCGAGCGTATCCCCGCGTCGGTGAGTCCCGTCTACCTCAAGGAAGGTGACGCGGAGCCTGTCGAGTATGCGTTCTTCCCCGAGCATGTCGAGGGCGTTGCCAAGTTGCTGGGTGACTTCGCCTACCTTGAAAGGCCCGCTCCTGCACTTCGCTGGGAACGTGTTGTGCGACCGCTCGCGCGCATGGGCAAACAATGGAAGGCAGCATCCGGCGAATGGGCCTGGAACAACATGGCTGCCTACCACATCAAGTTGGGCTCTCGCGAACGGCTGTGCGTCGAGAGTGCTTACACCGGGATCGGGCGTAGCGGCAGGATGCAATACGTTCGGGCCGTAGTCGTGTTCACACCGGGCAAGCGGCAGGAAATCCTCTATGCCAGCGGCTACATGCTGGAATGCCGCGCGCTGCTGGTCTTTCCGAACGACGATTCGTTGGGCTACATCGAACTTGGAGTGGATGAAAGCATGGCTGGGGCTTACACGGCACGCGTGTGGCGACTAGGGCCGGGACGCAAGCGCAGCCTGGTGCGGGCTTATCGGCTTGAGGCGGCAGGTGCGGGCGAAGCGGGTGGCGGAATGCTGGCGCGCGAGGTCTCGGTAAGCACGGGGCCGGGGACAGATCGCGGCAATTAGGACGGCCTTGAACCCGTCCCACGCCGCGCCGGCTTCAGGGCACGATCCATTCCGTATCCGCCAGCACCCGGCCGGAGCCATCGAGGCGCGCCAGATAGCCGCCGCGCGAGGTGAAGCGCTGGCCCGGCGCCAGGGTCAGGCGCGGGTAGTAGGCGGTGGTGAGCTTGCTGCTCAGCATCACCTCGCTGCGCTCCAGCAGGTAATCGCGCACGAAGCTGTCGAGCATGTCGGTGAGGTTCTCCGCCAGGATGCC
>CAISDD010000387.1 GCA_903883985.1 uncultured Pseudomonadota bacterium
ACGCTAAGTAACCCGTCGAAACCAATTTGGCTTACCACCAGGCGCCCTCACCCTGCCCTCTCCAGAAGGGAGAGGGTTCCACCCCCTTCCCCCTCCGGGGGAAGGGCTGGGGATGAGGGCCAGCGCCGGCAGCTTAATGAAGGCAAAATGAGTTACGCGACATTACTTAAGAGCGTGAACGAAGGCGCAAACCTCAATATACATGGGGCCTCACGGGGGAAGATGAGCGGTCAACTGTGGCATCGTGGTATCAAGGTTGATCCCCCCGTTCGACTGGAACACGCTCCGGCCTTGTCGCCGATGCCAAGACGTGGGGTCGGATCAAGCCAGCAACTGTTTCAGCACATAGGGCAGGATACCGCCGGACTGGAAGTACTCGATCTCGATCGGGGTGTCCAGCCTGAGTTTTACCACGACGTCCTGGGTGGAGCCGTCCGTGCGATGCACTACCAGGGTGACATCCTGTTGCGGGGTGATGCCCTGCTCCAGGCCGACCAGGTCGAAGCTTTCGTTGCCGTCCAGATTCAGGTCGGGGGTGCCCTCCTTGAACTGGATCGGCAGCACGCCCATGCCGGCGAGGTTCGCGCGGTGGATGCGCTCGAAGGATTTGGCCACGACGGCCTTCACGCCCAGCAACTGCGTGCCCTTGGCGGCCCAGTCGCGGGAAGAGCCGGTGCCGTATTCCTCGCCGGCCAGGACCACCAGAGGGGTGCCGCTGGCCTGGTAGGCCATGGCGGCTTCGTAGATGCTGGTCTGCTCGCTACCGTTTTTGCCATGGTGGAGCGTTACGCCGCCTTCCGAACCGGGAATCATCCGATTCTTGATGCGCACGTTGGCGAAGGTGCCACGCATCATCACCTCATGGTTGCCGCGGCGCGCACCATAGCTGTTGAAGTCGGATGGGGCGACGCCGTTTGCTATCAGGTACTGGCCGGCGGGGCTCGCTGCCTTGATGTTGCCGGCCGGGCTGATGTGGTCGGTGGTGACCGAGTCACCGAAGATGGCCAGTGCGCGCGCGCCGCGCAAGGTGACTCCCCTCTCTCCCTGGGTGAGAGGCCGGGGGTGAGGGGCACCTGCCTGGAAGAACGGCGGTTCCTGGATGTAGGTGGAGGCGCTGCCCTGTTCATTCTCCCAGGCATAGGTCTGGCCGGTCGGCGCGGTTATAGCGTCCCAAAGTGGGTTGTCCTGGCCCACGTCCTGGTAGATGGCGTAGGCTTCCGCCCTCGCGGCGTGCGGCAGCAGGGCGGCGATTTCTTCACTGCTGGGCCAGATGTCCTTGAGGAACACCGGGCCGGCCAAACCCTGGCCCAGGGGCTCATGGGCCAGGTCGATGTCGACTCGGCCGGCCAGGGCGAAGGCGACTACCAAAGGCGGGCTCATCAGGAAGTTGGCCTTCACATTCTGGTGCACCCGGGCCTCGAAATTTCGGTTTCCGGAGAGTACCGAGCAAGCCACCAGGTCGTTATCCAGGATTTCCTTTTCGATGGCCACGGGCAGGGGGCCGGAGTTGCCGATGCAGGTGGTGCATCCGTAGCCGACCACGCCGAAGCCCAGTTGCTCCAGGGCGCCAAGCAGGCCGGCGGACTGGAGATAGACGCTGACCGCGCGTGAGCCGGGGCCCATCGAGGTCTTCACCTGGGGTGCGGACTTCAAGCCCTTTTCTACAGCCTTCCTGGCCAGCAGGCCGGCGGCGATCATGACGCCGGGGTTGGAAGTGTTGGTGCAGGAAGTGATGGCGGCGATCACCACGTCGCCATGCTGAAGTCCCTCACCGCTGCGCCCAACCTTCTTGTCGTAACCGCCCTGATCCTTGGGCAGTTCCAGCAGGGTCTCGAAGGACTCCTTCAGCGCATACAGGTTGATGCGGTCCTGGGGACGCTTCGGGCCGGCTACCGAGGGCTTCACGTTGCCCAGATCGAATTCCAGGGTCTGGCTGTAGTCGATGTCACTCACGTCGGGGATGCCGAACAATCCTTGGGCCTGGTAGTAGGCGCGCATGGCGTCCACTTTCTCCGGGTCGCGGCCGGTGGCCAGGTAGTACTGGCAGGTGGCTTCGTCCACCGGAAAGAAACCCATGGTGGCGCCGTATTCCGGCGCCATGTTGGCGATGGTGGCGCGGTCGGTGACTGGCAGGGCGGTAGCACCTTCGCCGAAGAATTCCACGAACTTGCTCACCACCTTGGCGCGGCGCAGCATTTCGGTGAGGGTCAGGACGATGTCGGTGGCGGTTACGCCCGGTGCAGCGCGGCCGGTCAGGTGCACTCCGACCACGTCGGGCGTGAGAAAATACACCGGCTGGCCCAACATGCCCGCTTCCGCCTCGATGCCGCCGACGCCCCAGGCGACGCAGCCCAAGCCGTTGATCATGGTGGTGTGGGAGTCGGTGCCGACCAGGGTATCTGGGTAGTAGACCCCATCCTTCTCCATCACTCCGCGCGCCAGATATTCCATGTTGACCTGGTGGACGATGCCCACGCCGGGCGGCACGACCTTGAAGGTGTCGAAGGCCTGCATGCCCCACTTGAGGAATTGGTAGCGCTCGCGGTTGCGTTCGAACTCGATCTTCATGTTCTGTTCCAGCGCAGTGTCGCTGCCGAACACGTCCACCTGCACGGAATGGTCCACCACCATTTCCACGGGAGCCAGGGGTTCCACCCTCTTGGGATCGCGGCCCGCTCGCTGCGCGGCGGAGCGCATGGCGGCCAGATCGGCCAACAGCGGCACACCGGTGAAGTCCTGCAACAGGATGCGGGCGACCACAAAGGGGATCTCCTGCGTGCGCACGGCATTGGGCTTCCAGTTGGCTAGCTCGCGCACATGTTGCTCGGTGATCCTGGTGCCGTCGAAGTTGCGCAGCACCGCTTCCAGCACGATGCGCAGCGATACCGGCAACTTGGAAATGGCGCCGATGCCGGCTTTCTCCAGTTGCGGCAGGGAATACAGGGCGGCAGTTTTGCCGTTGCCGGTGGCGAAGGTCTGGAGGGTATCGAAGAGGCTGTGCATGGCGGTCATCGGGAGGGCGAGAGGGGGCGATTTTAACGTGAAACGCCCGGCCTCTGGCGTGGCCGCCAATATGTCGCCCGCCTAAGCGACCAGCCGATGCTTGACCGCGTAACGCACCAGGCCGGCGTTGTTGGCTGCTCCCAGTTTTAGCATCAGGCGGTGCTTGTGGGTGCTGATCGTGTTCGCACTGAGGGAAAGCGCTGCGGCGATGCGGTTGATCGAGGTGCCGGAAGCGAGCATGCGAAAAACCTGAAATTCACGTTTGGAGAGGCCATCGTGCGGGGTCTCCCCCTTCCTGGGCAGGATGGCGGTTGCCATCGCCGCGGCGAGTGACGGGGCGACGTAACGGCCACCCTTCGCTACCCGTTGGATCGCCTCCAGCAGTTGACTGGGGGCACAGTCCTTGGTGAGATAGCCCAAGGTACCCGCGTTGAGCGCGCGTAGCGCATATTGCTGTTCCTGATGCTGTGAATGCACCAGCAGCGGCAGCCGGGGGTACTCGGCACGGAACCGGCCGATCATCTCCATGCCATTCATGCCTGGCATGGAGAGGTCCAGCAGTGCGACATCCGGGTTGCAGGTCGCAATCAACCGGAAGGCGTCGTCAGCGTTCGCGGCTTCGCCCACGACGACCAGGTTAGGGCTGAGGTTGACAATCTGATGCAAACATGTGCGTATGAGGGTCTGTTCGTCGGTGATCAGCACGCGAATAGCTCGGTCTGATAGCAGTGTGGGGTAGGCTGGCTGGCCGTGCGCTTGCTTTTCCATGGTCATGACCTGTGATTGCACATGCCTGTAAATTACCCCGTGCAGCTTCCTCGCGAAATAAGGGCTAGCGCGTATCCACGGATCCATGGTCGGCGGCGAGCCTTGCCAGTTCGAGCAGGCTAGTCGTGCCTGTTTTTTGATAAACTCGCCGCTTGTGGATTTCCACGGTTCGATGGCTGATCTCCAGGCGACGCGCGATTTCCTTGTTGCTCAAGCCTTCGATCGCCAGCGCCATGACCTCTTGTTCGCGTGCGCTCAATTCGGCGAGCCGCAAGGCGTGAATCTGCCGGCGCTCGCCCTCCCGCAGGACCCTGCGCAGGCAGGTTAGCAGTTCGTCGCTGTTCACCGGTTTGGTCAGGAAGTTCACCGCCCCCGCCTGCATCGCCAGCACTGACAAGGGGATATCGCCATGGCCGCTGAGATAGATCACGGGCAAGAGGCTGCCGCGCCGACGCAATTCGGCGTGCAGTTCCGGCCCGCTCATGCCCCCCATGCGCACGTCCAGCACCAAACAGCCTTGCTGTGCCGGTTGATATGCGCCGAGAAAAGATTCGGCGCTGTCGTGGCATTCGACGCTCAGCCCATGGACTTCGCACAACATGCTCAGTCCGTCGCGGACTGCGGCGTCATCATCGACGATGAATACGGTGGCCGGGGTCATGAGGTCAACGGCAAGGTGAAATGGAATGCCGCGCCCGAGCCGGGTTCTGACTCGGCCCAGATATGGCCGCCATGCGCTTCGATGATGGCGCGACTGATGGATAGCCCCATGCCCAGCCCTTTTACCTTGGTGGTAAAAAAAGGATCGAAGAGGTGATTCAGGATGGGGGGGGCGATGCCCGGGCCGTTATCGCGCACACTCACCTGGGCCATCTTTCCTGCTGCATCGCGAGCCACTGCGACCGTGATCTCGATCGGTTCGATTCCGGTACTACGCACGGCTTCGACGCTGTTCTGGATCAGGATGGCCAACACTTTCTCCACCTGCATCAGGTTTGCTTTCACCGGGGCCATGACAGGTTCGAGTTCGAGTCGGCCATGGATCGGACCCATGGGTTCCCTTTCGAATCGACATAGAGCCTTGCGTGCCAAGTCGTGCAGATCCACCGCAGCGGTTGAGATGTCGCCATGGCTGACGAAGGCAAGCAGTTCGCGCACCACCTGGCCTGCCCGCCGGACCTGGACGGTGGCGCTTTCCAGTGCGTTCAGCAACCGATCAGGCTGTGGATTGCCGGCGCGTAGCAAGGAAAGAGCGGCATCGCTATAAGAGGCGATGGCGTTGAGCGGCTGGTTCAGTTCGTGGGCGAGCGCGGCGATCGTCTGGCGCGCCACGTGCACCCGCAAGACATTCTCCGTTTCCGAGCTCAACGCCAGTTTTATGGCCCTGTTTTTCTTGCGTTCGCCGATGTCGCGCAGGAATACGGTATGTAGGCCACTGCTGGCGGAGTAGAGGGCGTGGATCTCCACGGGCCAGATTTCTCCATCCTTGGTGCGATGTTGGGTCTCGAAAAAGTCGCTACCCTCGTGCCGGATTTTCTCCATGCGGGTCTGGATATCCAGTGGCGATTCCCACACCTCCAGATCCATGATCCGCATCGACATCAACTCTTCGAGGCTGTACCCGGAGCGGCGCACGTAAGCCGGGTTGACGACGCGCAAGCGCCCCATGTCATCGGATACCCAGATGCCTTCGGCGGCCAACTCGATGACCGCCCGAAATTGGGCCTCCTGCCGCGCCAGTTCCATCTCGGCCAGTTTTCGGTGGGTGATGTCCCTACGGGCGACGACCACGCCACCGCCTGGCAGGTCCAGTGGCGTTACGCTCATGCTGAACCAGCCCAGTTGCCGGGGGGCGTCGCAGGGGTACTCCAGGGTAAAGTCGGGTAGCAGCCCGCTCATGACGGCCTTGATTCCCGTGTGCGCCCCGAGCCCCTCGTGAGAGAGGGCCCCACCCCCGCACGCGGTTAGGTAGTTGCTGCCGACATCCGTATAAGGCGCGGGATTCCCTGGTTCTCGGGCGTTTTTGCGGGCGTATCGTTGCCAGGCGTTATTGGTCGCAATGATCTCCCCCGCAGTGTCCAGCACGGCGATTTCGGCCGGTACGGCATTCAGGATCGCAATATTCAAGGCATGGCTCTCACCCAGGCTCTGAATGGCCCGCTGGCGTTCGCTGATATCGGTGAGCGCCACGCGCAGGGTCGGTTCATCGCAGCCGTTGGCGATACACAGGAAGTCGAGCAGAGCTACGCAGGTCGAGCCATCCCCCTTTAAGATAGTGAGCGTCACCTGGCACCGGTCTTCGTGGCCAAAAGCGTTGTGGAACTCGTGCTGCCAGCGTTCACGATCCTCGATCACGACGCAGATGTCGAAACGCTTCGCGAGCAGTTTTTGCCGCTCGACCCCCAATATCGTGACCACAGTCAGATTCGCCGCGGCGATGAGGCCGGAGCGGGTCAGGGTGAGATAGCCTATGGGCGAAAATTCGTAGAGATCAAAATAAAGGTCGCGGGATCGTTCCAGCTCGATCCGGTTCTGACGCAAGGCTTCGTTTTGCATCTCCAGCTCGATCTGGTGCACCTGGAGTTCATGCCACAGCCTCTCCGTGGGAGGCGCTGCGTCCGGCACGACGCGCTCCAGTTCCCGTTCCGCATCTACACGCAGGTACGAATTGCGACCTTCGGATGGAGGCATGGTCACTCCTTCCCGATGTCGAAGCGCTCGCGGCACGCCTCCACGGCGGGAATCACTGGCCCGCGTTGAGACGCTGCATCGCCGCGTCGGTGATGTCCGCAACCGGGTCCAGGTAGAGCAGGGGGAGTTTTTGCAGTTGCAGGACCATGGTGTACCCCATCTCCTTGCCCAGGGACTGGATCACGGGCAGGGCGATCTGGTTGAAGCGGCCCAGCGACTGGGAGCGCTGCTTGTCCAGGTCGGCGTTGGCCTCCGACTCGAAGTGGCGCAGATCGTCGAGCTTGTCGTTGAACTGCCGTTGCAAGGAAGCGAGCTGCTGCGGCGTGGCGGTGTCTGCTTGTTGTGCAGCCTGGGCGCGCAGTTTCTTGAGCTCGTCTTCGATGGGCAAGGCCGCGGCCTTCTTCTGTTTCATCAAGGCGTCCATGGGGGCGATGATCTTCCTGCCGGGATCGGACTCCAGCAGCAGCCTGTCGTAGTCGACCACCGCCACCCTGGACGGTGGCGCCTCCGCCTGGGCGGCGCAGGGCAGGGCGAGTCCGGCGAGTAGGGCCAGGATCGGAGTCGTGTGGCGGAACAGCGGGGTACGTTTCATGGCGGGACGCTAGAGAGTGGATCGCGGCTCGATTATCCGGGTTTCCCCCGTGGTATAGCGAGGGCGTGCGTTGCGGTTACAAGTTTTTACACGACGCAGACAGATTCGATACACCCAACACGCATTCCGACCGTAAAGTGTGAGACTTCTGGTGGCGAATCGTTCGGCACCGGGAACCTGCACAGGAGAATGCTCATGAAGTTCACCCCCTTCGCGAAAACCCTGGCCCTGCTGGGTCTGGCCTCTTTGACCCTGGCCGCTCACGCCGATAACAACTACGGCAATTATGGTGGCAATCCCTGGATGGCCAACCCGGCCTACCAGCAGGCGAATTATCTCGCCGCCATGAAGCAGCGTCAGGCGCAGCTGGACCAGCGTCTGGACGCTCAATTGTAACGCATCATCGGCGGCATGGAGCAGGGCCGGGTGAATATGCGCGAGGCCATCGGCCTGTTGCGCGAGAACCTGGCCATCAGCAAGTTGGAACGCGGCTATATGGGCGACGGACGTCTGGGCCCGAACGAGATCGTCAGCCTGGAACAGCGCCTGGCGGAATCTGATCGCCACATCACCTTCGATAGCAACGACCGCGACCCGCGCGGCCCGTTGGGTCGTCCCGCAGATATGGGCCGTCCCGGCGACATGGGCCGTCCCGGCGACATGGGCCGTCCTGGCGACATGGGCCGTCCCGGCGACATGGGCCGTCATTGAGCCTGATGTCATCCGCTCCGCGTTGAATTGAGTGTGCGCGGTGCGGGGCCGCGCACTTGAAAGCGGGGTACGGTCACCCATCTAGGGGATTAGCCTTCTTGGGAGTCCGTAATGCGTTTCGACAAGCTCACCACGCCGTTCCAGTCCGCCATTCAGGATGCCCAGAGTCTGGCCCTGGGCAACGACCATCCTTACATCGAGCCGGTGCATCTGCTCGCCGCCCTGATCAACCAGGAAGGCGGCTCGGCCCGGCCCATCCTGCAGAAGGCCGGGGCACGCCTGCCCGTGCTGGTCACCGCCTTGCAGGCGGCCATGAACCGGCTGCCGAAAGTGGAGGGTACGGGAGGCGAGATCCAGCCTTCGCGCGACCTCGTCAAGCTGTTCAACCTGACCGACAAGGAAGCGAGCAAGCGCGGTGACCAGTTCATCGCCTCCGAGCTATTCTTGCTGGCGGCGGTGGACGACAAGGGCGAGGCCGGGCGCCTCATGAGAGAAAATGGCGCCACCCGGCGCGCGCTCGAAGCCGCGATCCAGGAAGTGCGTGGCGGCGGGGGCGTGGATAACCAGGAAGCGGAAGGCCAGCGCCAGGCCCTGAACAAATACACCCTGGATCTGACCGATCGCGCCCGGCGCGGCAAGCTCGATCCGGTGATCGGACGCGACGACGAGATCCGCCGCGCCATTCAGGTGCTACAACGCCGCACCAAGAATAACCCGGTGTTGATCGGCGAACCCGGTGTGGGCAAGACGGCCATCGTCGAGGGCCTGGCAAGCCGCATCGTCAACGGCGAGGTGCCGGAGACCCTGAAAGGAAAGCGCGTCCTGGTGCTGGACATGGCTGGCCTCCTGGCGGGCGCCAAATACCGCGGCGAGTTCGAGGAACGCCTGAAAGCCGTATTGAAGGAAGTCGGCCAGGACGAGGGCCGCATCATCCTGTTCATCGACGAATTGCACACCATGGTGGGGGCGGGCAAGGCGGAAGGCGCGATCGACGCGGGCAACATGTTGAAGCCCGCACTGGCACGCGGTGAGCTGCACTGCATCGGTGCGACCACCCTGGACGAATACCGCAAATACATCGAAAAAGACGCCGCGCTGGAGCGCCGCTTCCAGAAGGTGCTGGTGGACGAACCCAGCGTGGAAGCCACCATCGCCATCCTGCGCGGCCTGAAGGAGAAGTACGAACTGCACCACGGCGTCGACATCACCGACCCGGCGCTGGTCGCCGCCGCCGAACTCTCGCACCGCTACATCACCGACCGCTTCCTGCCGGACAAGGCTATCGACCTGATGGACGAGGCCGCCAGCCGCATCAAGATGGAAATCGACTCCAAGCCGGAGGTGATGGACAAGCTCGACCGCCGCCTGATCCAGCTCAAGATAGAGCGCGAGGCGGTGAA
Organism: uncultured Pseudomonadota bacterium; assembly: GCA_903883985.1. Taxonomy (GTDB): domain Bacteria; phylum Pseudomonadota; class Gammaproteobacteria; order Burkholderiales; family Thiobacillaceae; genus PFJX01. The sequence continues at coordinate 9,166 of CAISDD010000387.1, forward strand.
GCGGGAAAAGGACGAGGCCTCGAAAAAACGCCTGGCCCTGATCGAGGACGAAATCAGCAAGCTGGAACGCGAATACGCCGATCTGGAGGAGGTCTGGAAGGCGGAGAAGGCGGTGGTCCAGGGTGGGGCCGCAGTGAAGGAAGAGATCGACCGTCTGCGCGCGGAAATGGTCGACTTGCAACGCCGCGGCCTGTTCGACAAGGTCGCGGAGATTCAGTACGGCAAGTTGCCCGCCCTGGAGGCCAGGCAGAAACAAGCCGAAGCGGGGGATGAGGGTGGCAAAGGCCGGCACAAATTCAAGCTGCTGCGCACCGAGGTCGGCGCCGAGGAAATCGCCGAAGTGGTCAGCCGCGCCACCGGCATCCCCGTATCCAAACTGGTGCAGGGCGAGCGCGACAAGCTGCTGGCGATGGAAGCGCGCATCCACCAGCGCGTGGTCGGCCAGAATGAAGCCGTGCGTCTGGTGTCCGACGCGATCCGCCGCTCCCGCGCCGGCCTCTCCGACCCCAATCGCCCCTATGGTTCCTTCCTGTTCCTGGGCCCCACCGGTGTGGGCAAGACCGAGCTATGCCGTGCCCTGGCGGAATTCCTGTTTGACTCCCAAGACCACCTGATCCGCATCGACATGAGCGAGTTCATGGAGAAGCACTCCGTGTCTCGCCTGATCGGCGCGCCTCCTGGCTACGTCGGCTACGAGGAAGGCGGCTATCTCACCGAGGCGGTGCGGCGCAAGCCCTATTCCGTCATCTTGCTGGACGAAGTGGAGAAGGCCCACCCCGATGTGTTCAACGTGCTCTTGCAAG
>CAISDD010000388.1 GCA_903883985.1 uncultured Pseudomonadota bacterium
AGAGAAGACCCGCCGCTACCGCGTCGTGCTCATCGACGAATCCCACAATCTGCGCAACAAGGAGGGCAAACGCTGGAAGGTGATTCGCGGCTACATCGAACGCAACGACAGCAACTGCATTCTGTTGTCGGCCACGCCCTACAACAAGACCTATCTCGACCTCTCGTCGCAACTCTCGTTATTCCTGCGTGAGGACACAGACATCGGCGTTCGCCCCGAGAAGCTGTTGGCCGAACTCGGTGGCGAACATGAGTTCATTCGACGCCACCAGTGCCCGGTGCGTTCGCTCGCCGCGTTCGAGAAAAGCACCGACCCCGATGACTGGCGCGACCTGATGCGCCTATACATGGTGCGGCGCACGCGCGGCTTCATCATGCAGCATTACTCCGAGCAGGATGAGCGTGGCAAATACCTGAAGTTTGCGGACGGCACCAAGTCCTACTTCCCCAAGCGGGTGCCGAAAAATCTGAGCTTCACCATTGACGACACCGACCCTGCCGATCCCTACGCCCGGTTCTATTCCGACAAGGTGGTCGGCACGATCAACGCGCTGACCCTGCCGCGCTATGGCCTGGGCAACTACATCGCCGCGAAGCCCAAGACCCCGCCGACGCCCCATCAGGACAAGATCATTGACGGCCTGTCGCGCGCTGGCACGCGGCTCATGGGTTTCTGCCGCACCAACCTGTTCAAACGCTTGGAGAGCGCCGGCCCAGCCTTCCTGCTCTCCATTGAACGGCACATTCTGCGCAATTTCATCGTGCTCTATGCCATCGAACAGGGGCTGGACATTCCCTTGGGGACGCAGGGGGCAGAGCTCCTCGACACGCGCTTCCACGATGAAGACCCCGAAGATGCGATGGCCGCCGATAACAATGACGACACGGATGAGGAAGTCTCTGACGACCCCGAGATCGCCGCGTCCACCACCAACGGCCTGCGCACCGAAGCCGACTACCGCGAGCGTGCCGCCAAAGCCTACATGGCCTACGCGCACACCTTCAAAGGGCGCTTCAAATGGCTGGCCAGCACCCTGTTCATCAAAGACCTGAGCAATGACCTGCTGACAGACTCACAGGCGCTGCTCGACGTGCTCAAGCAATGCGGTGACTGGAATCCCGCTCACGATGCCAAGCTGGCGCAACTGGTGAAGCTCGCCAGTCAAAAGCATGGCAAGGAAAAGCTGCTGGTATTCACCCAGTTCGCCGACACGGCGCGCTACCTGAAAACCCAGTTGGCCGCTCGCGGCATCAAGCAACTTGAAGAGGCTACCGGCCAAAGCGCCGACCCCACGCAACTCGCCTGGCGTTTCTCGCCGGTGTCCAACGAAAAACGCGACGCCGTCAAGGCACCCGATGAACTGCGCGTGCTGATCGCCACCGACGTACTCTCCGAAGGCCAGAACCTTCAGGACGCCCACATCATCGTGAACTACGACCTGCCCTGGGCCATCATCCGGCTGATCCAGCGAGCGGGCCGCGTCGATCGTATCGGCCAGCAGTCGGACAAGATTCTTTGCTACTCCTTCGTGCCTGCTGATGGCGTAGAGCGCCTCATCAAGCTACGCTCCCGCGTGCGCCAGCGTCTGATTGAAAACAAGGAAGTCGTCGGCTCCGACGAAACGTTTTTCGACGACGACAAGGACGACGACCTCATCCGCGATCTCTACACCGAGAAGAACGGCATCCTCGACGACGACGGCGACACCGAGGTAGACCTCGCGTCCTATGCCTATCAAATCTGGAAGAACGCCACCGATGCCGAGCCGTCGCTGGTAGCCAAGATCGAAACTCTGCCCAACGTGGTGTTCGCCACCAAGGCGCACACCGTGACACCCGTTGCACCCAAGGGCGTTCTCGTCTACATGCGCACTGCCCAGGGTAACGATGCACTGGCCTGGATGGACGAAGCCGGCACGCCCGTGACCCAGTCCCAACTCACCATCCTGAAAGCGGCGGCTTGTGCGGCAGATACCGCAGCATTGCCTCGCACCGAACACCACCACACCCTGACTAGCGCCGGTCTTGCGCACATCGTTGCGGAAGAGAAAACCTTCGGTGGCGCACTTGGTCGCCCTTCCGGTGCGCGCTTCAAGGCTTACGAACGGCTCAAACGCTACCGTGAGAGCATCGGTAACAGGCGCGATCTGTTCAATACCGACGAACACGTTCGCCGCATCGAACGGGCGCTGGAAGAAATCTACCGCTTCCCGCTCTACCAGACCGCGACCGACATCCTCAACCGGCAACTCAAAGCAGGCGCAGACGACCACCAGTTGGCCGACTTGATCTTGTCCCTGCGCGAAGATGGCCGCCTGTGCGTCGTCGATGAACAGGAAAACCAGCGCGACACCCATCTCATCTGCTCGATGGGCCTTGCCTGAGCACCCACGCGAGCACAACAACATGACCATCGATCCATCCCGCTTCAGCAAGCTGCTCGGCGAATTCAAACTCGAACAACTCTTCAACGAGTTGGGCTGGGATCAGGCCAACCTGCGACCGCAGGAAGTGGTGGCGGAAGGTGCCAGCTACACGCTTACCAGCATCGCCCAGAAGCGCGGCGTGGCGGTGTTCCGTTGTTCGCCCGATACGGGC
>CAISDD010000389.1 GCA_903883985.1 uncultured Pseudomonadota bacterium
ACAAAACCTCCAGCCCATCCGGGTAAGAAAACCCAAAAAAGTTGACCCAGCCCCCCCCTTCAAAGTAAAAGACAAAAACCCCGCGTCGCTATGCTCCAACTGTCCAGCTTGCTCTGGAATCGGTGTCCAGGTTGCGCGGAATACGCAAGAGTCAGCACGACCGGCGATGCAACCTCGATCAGCGACCGCAGGCGGGTAAACGCCTCTTACAATGCCGGCTGCTTCTCCTGCCCGAGACTGAATGCCGTGTAGTAGGTGCCGAAGCGGCGCAGATCACCGAGGATGCCGTCCACGCCACGCTTTTCAACCGTGCGCGAGAAGAAACTGCGGAACTTGTGATAAATCTCGGCGGCCTTCAGTGGCGTGCCTGGCCGCATTTGCAGCGTCAGGAAATCCTTCACGAACTTATCGAACTCGGTACGGTAGCGCCGACCGAATGCCAGCTCGATGGGCTGCCATATTCCTCGTAGAGTTGCGTCTGCGAAGTCTCATCCAGGCGCATCAGGACGAAATTGCGGATCAGATCAGCCTGGGTCAGATCAACGCCGGTCGAGTTCAAACTCTCGAAGATCATTTGCGGATCGTCTTGGCCGCGCGTCAGGCAGACATCCACGACCACCAACTTCTTGATGCCGGCGTACACAGTCTGCACGTCGGCCTGTGCCACCAAGTCGCGCAGGAAAATGAAGTTCTCTTTCACCCGTTCCGAAGCTGCCTCGGGGAATTCCTTTCCATCCAGCAACGCGTTCAGCGTGTCGTGGTCGGCCCGGCGCAAGTGCAATTTGTGTCGACGATCCCCCTTGCCATGCCGGTTGCGCAAGTAGTAGTCATCCAGTTCCTCCGGCGTCGACACCTCATCGCCGCCATCCTCATTCCCCTGCGCCTGATTGATCTGATCACGCAGGGCGATCAACAGCAAGGTCAACGTCGTCATTCGCTGCTGACCGTCAATCAGCAACCAGCGCGTAATCGTCGCTGTGTTGTCCTCGGCCGCCACATAAACCACGGAACCGAGGAAGTGCCCCTTCACATTGGGATCGCTGCCGACCCGAATCACATCCTTCCACAACTGCTTGCAATGCTTGGTGCCCCAGCTGTAGTCACGCTGAAAAATCGGCACGATGAACTGCTTCGCGCCCTCAAGAAGATTCGTAACCAGCGTGTCTTCGGCTTTCATGGCGGATCTCAGTAATATTGCCGGATGTAGCTGTACGCCTTCTCGAACAATTCCTCGTCCGCATGCAGCTTGTATTTGAAGAGCGCTTTACGCAGTGCTTTCTTGATCTCCCGCTCGCCAGCAAGAGTGTCCTGCCAGCCTGGGAAGCGCACCAGGCGCACAATCTCATCGATGTCCGTCACCACACGCTCGACCATAATCGGCGTCTCGGCGGTTTTCACTTCGGCGAACAATTCGGTTAGTGCCGCCTTGCCGCGATCCTCATCTTCCTCTGGCGGCACTTCCTTCTCGGCCTGAAGCACTTCTTTGGCCAGTTGCAGCAGTTGCTTGAGGAACTCAACGCTGTTCAGTACGCCAGACTCGAATCGATCCCGCAGTGCGTCCAGCCGTTCCGATAGCGCCTTGAATTTCGGATTGCCGAGATGCTTGCGCAGTCGCCGCGCCACCTTGATCTCGATTTCCTTGGCCTTCTTTGGATCAGGGTTGGAGAGCACCGCCTCCAGCAGATCGGCATCCAATACCAGCGTATCAAGATCATCGCGCACCGCATCGACATGCACGTTCTGGTGAATCAGTTCGATGGTCTTGGCGCCCAGCGAATGCCATATCAGCTTGCCGTGACCGCTGGATGGCTGCACCGACTGATACACCTGCGACAGCCACTTGTAGTCCTTCTCGAACTGGCCGAGGATAGTATCGGGCGAAATCGCCTCCCACAGTTTGCCGAGCAGGCTGTACTCACTGGCGAAATTGTCACGAACCGCATTGTTGGGCAGACATTGCTGAGCGGCGATCAGTCCCTCGTAGCCCTCCACCGTGCGGTCCACGCCGGCAAAGAAGGCGAGGCATTTCTGTATGGCCTCGGGCAACCTGTCCTTGAGTTCCTGAATATTCGACACCACGGCCGTAATGCCCTTCTCGTCGAACTCCAGCGCCTTGGCCACGTCGTCGAAGATGCCGAGGTAATCGACGATCAGGCCGTGCGTTTTCT
>CAISDD010000390.1 GCA_903883985.1 uncultured Pseudomonadota bacterium
AACTTCTCAATAAGTCACGGCATTGTGCGGTCAGCGCCCGTTCACGCGGGGTAGTGATGTAACCCACCCCAGGCAGGTTGAAGAAGCACTGGCGAGTCCGCGTAGGGCGGATGAGCCGGCGTTATCCGCCGAATACCAAACTGTAGGAGCGGCTTTAGCTGCAATTTTCGAGGTAACGAGGTAACCCACCCAGGAGGGCAGGTTAAAGAAGCACTGGCGAGTCCCTGTAGCGCAGGCATCCTTGCCTGCGTCTTTGAAAACAGCCGACTGGAAAACGCCGCTGCCGCGATTATTTCTTTTTTAATCAACGGGTTGAAGTGTGCTTCTTGAGAGTCTGATCTTAAACCATGCCGATGACATTAAGGTTGGGCCCAAATACAGATTGGGCAACCGGAACGAGGTGGTCATGGTGAGTTAAGAAAATTACCTGGGTCATCGTCGATAGTTCAGCCAATGCCTCAAGGCCCGCCCTCGACCGGTCATCATCGTAGTTGATGAACAGATCATCGGCAATAAAGGGCATAGTGGGGGCCTGCTGTAGATGCAGTTCCAGTGCAGCCAGTCGGAGTGCAAGGTAAAGTTGGTCCCGGGTGCCGTCGCTCAATCCTTCGATTGCCACGTTTTTGCCAGTTGCTCGTTGACCGTAGAGTGTCAGGGGCTCGCTGTCATAATCGACGACTAGACGGGAGAAGGCCCCCAGCGTGAGCGACGAAAATATGTCTCCAGCCCGGCTCAGCATGGGGCCCTGCTTGGTTTCCCGGTAACGTTCGATGGCCCAACGCAACAGCTTTGCCGCTGTGTAGACCTTGATGTAACGCTCCGCAGCGTTGGCCATACGGGCAAGTGCCTCCTGGCGCAGGGATTCGGCCCGCGCCGCCTCACCCTGTCCTGCAATCTTGTTCAGGGCTTCCTGTGCGGAATTGAGGCCCGCGACGATGTTGTTCTGTCGCTCCAGGAGACTTCCCACCTGAGATTGCAGTTCCGTCAGATCACTGGGTATCCTGGCCAGATCAGCCGCTTTAAATTCCACCGCCAGATCCTCGCGAGACAGTCCATCCCCTGTGTCCTGCAGGGCTTGCAGCGAATCACGGATTTCCGCGTACAGAGTGCGTGCAAGCTCTGACCGCTTGATGGCGGAGCGAAGTTCGTCGTTGTTCGAGACTCTGGCAAGATGCAACAGCGGTGCCAATTCAGCTTGGGACTCATGGATGAGTAACTCCGATTTGGCAGATTGTTTGCGGGTATCTTCCAATTCCTGCTTCAGCCGCCGCAGATCCTTGTCGGCGTCACTGGATTCGGCTAGACGTTGCGCCAGGATCAGCGTTACTTGGCCGGCCGGCTTGCCGAGGATTTCCGGGACTATTGCCCGTGTGAGTTCTGCTGCGTTGCTTTCGAAATCGTCCAAGTCCCTTTGCATGGCGTCGATGCGAGCAGTGCGGAGCTCTCGCATTTGGCGCAGATGGTCATCAATATCAGTGAACAGAGCCAGGGCTCCATCGACGGTCCCTGTATCCGCGTCTTGCGGCAGATGCGCTGAAGCGAGGCGTTGAGCCCATTCCGTACGCCACGCATCGACATCGTCCTGTGCATGGGTGATCTTACGAATACAGTCAGCCCGCGCCTGCTCGGCTCGGGCTTTCTGGGTTGTCAGGGTCGAGCGGCTCTCCTGCGCGCGGCTCGCGGCATCAACAGCTTCTCCGGCACGCAGCACCATGGCGGCCAGGGTCAGAGACGCATCATCCTCCACAACCCCACGCAATTCATCCGCCAGGGCGGAGCGCAAGCTGGTTGCTGTTTGGTGAAATTCCTCCAGGGCCAGCCGGGCTTCGGTCTCAGCAACCGTAGTATTTAGTACATGGTCACGGGCCATCCGCCAGGCATTGACCTGGGACACCGCTAACCCGGTCAGGCCGATAGCCGTCGCACGAGTCGCCCATTCCTGAGTGAACCCGGCCTGGAGTTGGGCGTTGTGTGCCTGGCGTGAAATCAGCTCGGTCAATTGCAGGTCAACGCGGGCCCTCTGATCCTGCTTGGCTTGCAACTCGCTGGCCTCACGGGCCTTGTCGTGGCGTTGATCGGACAGATCATCAGCGCCGACCACGCTGTTCTCATAGTCCGCAGCCGCCTCCGGAAGATTGGTAGCCCCGGACTTGATGTTGTGCCAGAGGTCATCGCGCTGAGCACGGACTTGGGTAATCTTCCTGAAGCTGACCGGGTGATGTGCATCCTGATATTGTGAAATTTCCAGATCCAGGGCACAGAGTGCCGCCTGCTGTTCACTGATCCGATCTGCAAGACTGGAAGCAGACATCTTCATATCTGACTGGCGTTTCTGCAGTTCAGCCATTTCTTCCGATACCGGCAGTTGCATGCTCCGGAGGCGATCGACGTCCTGTCGCCATGGACCTAGTGCAAGCGTTGCGGTCTCTAGATCGCGTTGGGTTTTTGCCAATTGGGCAGCCAGCTTCCGATTCTGGGCGGTGACGTCGCCTTGGGCCCGTGCAGCAGCCAAGGTTTCCCGCAGGCCAGCAGGAATTTCCGCTGCAGGCAGCCCCTGGAGTTCGGTATCTATAGCGAGAATTTCAGATTGCTTGCCGGCCTTCGCCTCTGCGGCCGCTGCGAGGGCCTGTGTGAGGATGTCGTGGCGTCTGATGAGCGCGCCCATGGCCGAGCGGATGAGTCGCGAGGGAATGCGTTTTTCCAGAGCGTCTTCACCCTCGACCGGCCAGCCGAGCTCACGGGTGAGTTTCTCGATCGCCTTCCAGTGCGCGTTGACTTCTTCCTGGCGCTTGCTGATGTCCGTTGGGTGATTGCGTACCTGCTGACGCTGCTCGGTCAGAGCCAGGATGTCGGCCTGCCTTGCAAGCACGTCCGCGTCTGGATGGATTGCGCCGATGCGTGCTTCAAGCTGAATTGCCTGCTCATTGAATACCTTGAGTGCCTGATCGGCCTTGGCCATAGCCATTTCAGCGTCGGTTAGATGCTTACTGGCTTCTTTGGGCAGGTGAATCACCTCGCCAATTTGTCTCAGTTCCTCTTCCCTCGCCTGCAGTGTGTTCAACAATGGTGCAGTACGCCTTATCCGGTCCAGTCGCACACGCGCCTGTTCAAGATTCCGGTACTGGCTGCGTGTTCCATCCAACTCTTCCTCGAGTTTTTCTACCAGATCACGGGCCGTCACCCAATCCCGCGTGCGAACCGTTGCCAGCCTCAAGGACGCATCCGCCCGTTCGAGATCCCCGCTGGCGGCGTAGTACTCCCTTTCGTTGGATCTCCGTCTGGCCCACAGGGTGTTTGCCTCTGCCTCAAGTGCATCGCGAACTTTACCGAGGCTGCCAATGCCCGCAGCCGATTGGAACAGTATCTGGCCGATATCATTGGAAGCATTGAGTATTTCTCGCCCACCGGCGGCAAGCCGCTCATGGTCCAGGCCGAACATCTTGTCGAAGAATCCACGATCCACCGCGCCCAGAAAAAGGTGTAGCGAGTTGTCGGGCAGCATGGTCCCGGACGGGCTTTGTAGGGCCTTGTTTCGGGCCTTGACGCGCACGAAGTCCAATGTTTTTCCGTCATGCTCCAGAAGCGCGCCCAAGCGCATATCACTGTGGGGGTGGAGGAAGTTGAAGTGGGAACGGGTTTCAATGCCGAACAGCAGATCCAGGATGGCGCTGCGCAGTGTGGACTTGCCGGCCTCATTGGGACCGACCAAGAGGTGGAAATCGCGTGACGACTGGGGTAGGGCCACCGAGCGATCGGTAAATTTGCCAAAGCGTAGAAGGTCAAGTCGAGAAATACGCATGTTGTTCTCAGTCCACTATCGCAAGTTGAGCCAGCAGGCCCGGCGAAACTGCCTGCACGATGCCGGCCACATCGCCATTACGGATAGCCTGAAATTCGGGGATCGCCTGGAAAAGTTCCATGGGAGCCCTATCCACCATTTGGCGTAGGTCATCCACGAGGGATGCGAGCAGCGTTGCATCCCGCGGCGCCTCGTCAAGGAACTTTTGCAGATCGGCGATTGCGTCCGAGCGGGCACGGATGTCACCGGTTTCACCCGGCTGCTCGGTTTCGATACGCACCTTTTCGATCCATAGGCGATCGCTGCCAAGCGCCGCTGCCTGGCCTAGGATTTCCGCTCTAAGCTGGGATTCCAGACCAAAAAGTTCGCCATGTGCGGGGGTCTTGCCGGTGATATATACACGCACAGCCAGGTATCGGTCGCCGGGAGTGTCTTTCATCAACGCTTCGAATGCCTTTCCGGCGAGTCTGACCACATCATTCAGCGTTACTGCTGTCCTGGCATCCACCTCGACGAGGTGCCAGCGCAGCACATCCACCAGCAGTCGTTCCACTGCTTGTATGCCGGCTTCGTCCGCGGTGACCATGACTGCGCCGCGTGGACCGGTTTCTCGGATATGTCGGCCCTGTAGGTTTCCAGGGAAAACCACCCAGGGGGCTTGCTGCAGGATGGCATGTTCATGGACATGGCCCAGTGCCCAATAGTCATACCCCTTGGCGTTGAGTTCTGCCAGGGAGCAAGGCGCATAGTTGGCATGGGCCGCATTGCCTTCAAGCGCGGTGTGGAGCACGCCGATGTTGAGCCAACCCGGGATGGGTGGCGGATAGCTGACGGCCAGGTTTTCAGTGGTGGCCGCTTCCTTGAAACTGCGACCATGCAGTGCGACACGCAGATGCTCGACCTGAAAACTGCTGGGCTTGCGTGTTTCGAAAACATGGACATTGGGAGGCAAGATGAGCTTCCTGGTCATCTCGCTTTCTGCATCATGATTGCCGAACTGCAGATAGACTGGGATGCCAGCCTTGTTTAGCCGGCTCATCTGTCTACAGAAATAATACCCGGTGTTGTAGTCTTTCCAGTTGCCATCATAGAGATCACCTGCGATGACAAGGAAATCCACCGCCTCGCCGATAGCCTCGTCGACAAGCTTCGTAAAGGCGTCGCGGGTGGCCGTCCGCAGTAATTCGGCCGGGGCATCCTGGTAAGACGCTAGGCCGGACAACGGACTGTCCAGGTGGATGTCAGCAGCATGGATGAATTTCAAGGCAGCGCCCTCAGTTGGAAAGTCAGTAGGAAGCGGCATATTTTACCGTGCAAGTCTCAAGCGTCTCTCGAAGCTCCCTCGCCAGCGAGGGGTTGGGGCAGTCAGAGATTAGGCCGACGTATTTTGGCAGCCGGGTCGGTTGGCTGGTAGCTCCATCATGAGCCTGATGAAGTCGCGCTGAGTGCCCAGAGTTAGGAAGCCCGCGTAGGTTGGGCTGAGCAAGGCGAAGCCCAACACCTTGCAAGCTTCGACCTGGCGCTAATGAGTAGCGTCGGCGTCTCGCCGGTTTTACCCCAGTCAGCGCAGCTTGCGTTAGCCGACGTTTCATGTCGGCGCAA
>CAISDD010000391.1 GCA_903883985.1 uncultured Pseudomonadota bacterium
CGAACATCACGTCGGAGAGGTCATAATCGACTTCGACGTAATGGTCCTGGAAGGTGTGGTTCTGCTCAGGGTCAAGCACTTCCAGCAGGGCGGACGAAGGATCGCCGCGGAAGTCCTGGCCCAGCTTGTCCACTTCATCGAGCAAAAAGAAGGGATTGCGCACTGCGGCCTTGGTCAGACTTTGCAGGATCTTGCCTGGCATGGAGCCGATGTAGGTGCGACGATGGCCGCGAATTTCGGCTTCGTCGCGCACCCCCCCCCAGGCCATGCGCACGTACTTGCGGTTGGTGGCGCGGGCGATGGACTGGCCTAGCGAGGTCTTGCCCACCCCAGGTGGGCCTACCAGGCAGAGGATGGGCGCCTTGAGCTTGCCCACGCGCTCCTGCACGGCGAGGTATTCGACGATGCGTTCCTTGACCTTTTCCAGACCGTAGTGGTCTTCGTCCAGTATCTGCTGTGCGCGGGCCAGATCGCGGCTGATCTTGGTCTTCTTGACCCAGGGCAAGTTGACCAGAGTCTCGATATAGGTACGCACCACGGTGGCCTCGGCCGACATGGGCGACATCATCTTCAGCTTCTTCAGTTCGGACTCGGCTTTTTTTAAGGCTTCCTTGGACATGCGCGCGGCTCTGATGCGCTTGTCTAGTTCGTCCAGGTCGCCGCTTTCGTCGACGTCGCCCAGCTCCTTCTGGATCGCCTTCACCTGTTCGTTCAGGTAGTACTCGCGCTGGCTCTTTTCCATCTGGCGCTTGACGCGGCCACGGATGCGTTTTTCCACCTGGAGGATGTCGATCTCGGTCTCCAGGAAGCCCATCAGGTGATCCAGGCGGGCCTTGAGCGCAGTCATCTCCAGGATGGCCTGTTTCTGGTCCAGCTTCAGTGGCAGATGCGCGGCGATGGTGTCCGTGAGGCGGCCGGCGTCATCGATGCCGGCCAGTGAGGCCAGGATTTCCGGAGGAATTTTCTTGTTGAGTTTGACGTAGTTGTCGAACTGAGCCAGCAACGCGCGCCGCATGGCCTCGACTTCGCTGTCGTCCAGGCCGACCTCGGTCATCGGCTCGCCCTGAGCCAGAAAATGGCTATCGGCGTCGATGAACTCTTGCACCCGCATGCGCTGCGTGCCTTCCACCAACACCTTTACCGTGCCGTCGGGCAATTTCAACATCTGCAGGATACTGGCGATGGCGCCGACCCGGTAGAGGTCGTCGAAACTGGGCTCATCCTTGGCGGCGGATTTCTGCGCCACCAGCATGATGTGCTTGCCGGCTTCCATGGCCAGTTCCAGCGCCTTGATGGATTTTGGTCGGCCCACGAACAGCGGGATCACCATATGCGGGAACACCACCACATCGCGAAGCGGCAACAGGGGCAACTTGACGGGGTGGGTAAACAGGGTGCTTAGGCTCATGTAATTCTCCGGCGCGAACGCCTTTGTAGTTCGAGCTACTTGAGTGCGCCGGGCGGAAATTCAACCCGATGCTGAAATTATTTACCTGAAACGCCGTCATTCCCACCTATGCGGGCATCGTCCCCGAAGGGGAAATGACGGATGATGGGCCGGTTAACCGACTGCCTTGGCGGGTTCGGAATAGATCAACAAGGGCTTGCCTTCGCCGCTGATGGATTTTTCGTCTACCACCACCTTGGTCACGTACTCCATGCTGGGCAACTCGAACATGATGTCCATCAGGCTGTGTTCGATGATGGAGCGCAGGCCGCGCGCGCCGGTCTTGCGCTTGATGGCGCGGTTGGCGATGGCGGTCAGCGCCTCGTCACGGAACTCCAGTTCCACGCCTTCCATGTGGAACAGCTTCTCGAACTGGCGCGTGAGGGC
>CAISDD010000392.1 GCA_903883985.1 uncultured Pseudomonadota bacterium
CGGGCGGGTAAACACGGGCAGCCACTCGACTACTGTGCATGTCAGGAAATGCGGCTTATCCGGTTCCAGGATGACGTATCGGCTTCGGCTCAAGGCCTTGCTCTAGGTCGGGACGCTGGAGCGTCCAAAACTGCGTTCCCACGCTGGAGCGTGGGAACGATAAATCAGGAAATCCAACTTCCAATACAGAAGGTATGGCCATGTTGATGAAGTATTTTCTTATTTTTCAGGCCATAAAAAAATACTAGAGATCCTGCTTACACCGAATAACTATTCATAGGGGCTCACCGGATGACCGAGATCAGAACATCATATCGTATGAGAAGGTGATCATCTTGGCGTTGCCATAGCGGCCAGAGTTGGTGAAGGTATTGATGCCAGGCTCGCTATGGTCGTGGAGAATGTCAAACTGCGCCTTGATGTCGCTGGATGCGGTCAGGTCGTAGCGCAACGAAAGTGCAAGGTCGTCGATACGTTCGTTTGGCGTTCCGGCTACCGTGTAATTGCCGTGGTAGTTGGCATGCGTAATCATTGGTAGCCATTTGCCGAACCGGTACCCAACGCCGAACAGCAGGGCCCAATCGTGCTCAGGCGAGGCGACTTCTTTGGGTCGGTCGATTTTGCTGTATTCCGAACGCACCACCCAGTCTTCATAGTCGATGATAGCTGCAGCAGACAGGAAGGACTGCCTGCCGTTGTCGGTTACATCGCCGGTAGAAGGGTCGGAGGTTTGCCAGTAGGATTGCACGGCGGAGAAACGTAGTTCCAGCCAGTCATGGGCCAGAGTCCAGTCGACTCCGGCGATATTTTTCCAGCTCTCATCTGTGTGAGAGCCGGGGCCGGAGTAAATTTGCAGGTAGGGGTTATTCTTGCGGGTTTCATTGCCGTAGAACATCTCTGCGGAAGAATTCCAGTCGCCCAGTTTGCTGTGGTAGATCACGTTGGCGCCGTTGAAGTTGACCACGTCCCAGCCATAGGCCTGAGATGGTAGACGCGCCCAGGGAAGGGAAAGTCCGATGTCCTGAGATTCCGAGTAATAAAACAGCGGGAGGCGCTTGCGACCGATTTGCACTGTAATGTCGTCACTGGCCTGCCAGGTGGCGTAGAGCCATTCCAGGTCGGCCTTGCCGTTAGCGGCGCCTCGGAATACTGCCTGGGCAGTCAACGACCATTGCGGATTGAACGTGGCGATTCCTTGCAGACCCAACTTGCTGTCAGGACCGATTTTCCATTGGTTGGTGTTGTAGATGGCACCTTGGCCGTAATCGACAACAGTGTATCCATCTGGTGTCTCTTTGCTGAGAGTTTTTCCTGCCGCAAGAGTTAGGAAGCCCGAGCCGGTGAACTCGACGGCCAGTGCGGCACCGGCAAGAGTTAGGGCAGCGAGGCCAATGGCCAAAGAATGGATAAGAGTAGATGGTTTCATAAAGCCTCCGTGCCTGGATGATTCTGGAATTGGTGAATGAGCGTGGCTGGTGCTGCGGGTCATGGCGTGAATACCGTCTTCACGCTGCCGTCGACGGAGGACTTATCGATGTAGCCCAGCATGTTCTTGTTGTTGGCCACTTGCCGTTTGATGTCGTCGTTGCTGGAACCTTCCAGGGGCGGCGTGCCCTTACCGGTGAAGGCCAGTTTGGCCCAGGTGGAGCGGGCTTGGGCAGCCGACTTGCCGGTTACCTTAGAGTAAAAGGTGTCGCGCAGGTGGCCTGCGTCGGGTTGGTCTATCAGTACCGCCTTGCCGCCGCCCGGCAGCACGCTGGATTTACCAAGGAACAGTTCGGTAACCTGTTCCTTTGAAAGCTGGCCGATACTGGAGTTGGACGCAGCGACGACCACGAAGTCGGAAGCTATAGATGCCATACTGACGCTGGCCAGTCCCGCAAATAGCAGGCGTGTGGCGTTGGATTTCAATCGCATAGTTAATTCCCCTTTGTTGCTAGATATCTAAATGTTCAAAGACGAAAGCGGGCGATGGACGCAGCTAGATCCCCAGCCAGTTCTTCCACTCGGTTTGCAGAAGTAGACATGGTTCCTACCGCGTTGCCGTTACGCTCGACCAAGCTGACGATGTTGCCCATGCTGGCCTGGATCTGGCCGAGACTGACCATGCTTTCACCGATGGCTGCATGAATGCCGTTCACTGCCTGGCTGGCATCGGCAGCACCACTATGGATGCGGGACATGCCGCTGGATGCGTCGCGTACCAGACTGACTCCCTGCGCCACCCGCTTGTCCACTGCCTGCATGCCCTGCACGGCACCGTCGACGCCGTGCTGGATGGTGGAGGTTACGATGGAGATTTCCTCTGTGGAACGGGCGGTGCGTTCCGCCAGTTTGCGTACTTCGTCCGCCACCACGGCGAAGCCACGGCCCTGTTCACCGGCGCGGGCCGCCTCGATGGCGGCATTGAGGGCGAGCAGGTTGGTCTGATCGGCGATTTCCTTGATGACGGAAACGATGCTAGTGATCTGGGTGGAGTAGTCGCCCAGGCGTTGTACCGAACTGGAGGATTGCTGCACGGCGCCGGAGATGGACTCCATTTCGCTAACGACGTTGCCTATCACCCGCTGGCCATCCTGGGAAAGGTTACCGGCCTGGTCAGAGAGTGTCTTGGCTTGGTCGGCAGCCTGGCTGATCTGGTTGATGCGGCCTGATATGTGTGAAACCTCGCTGGCAGTACTGTGGGCGGCGTGGCTTTCGTCAGAACCGTTTTGCTCTACCTGGGCCACATCCTGGGCCAATGCACGGGCGCGGCGAGTGAGTTCTGCTGTGCTCGCCTGCACCTGGCCGATGAGGTCGCGAAGGTGCAACTGCATGTTGTCGATGGCAGACATAAGGCACTCATCGCTGTAGCGTGACGTATCGAGAGACTGGCTCAGGTCGCCGGCAGCGATACGGTTGGCAAGTGCCACTGCGGTGGCTGGCTCGCCGCCAATTTGGCGCAGTATGCTCACAGTTACCAGTATACCAAGTAGGGTCGTAATGAGCATCGCCAGGGCGGCGACGATGTCCATGGTGCTGCTGGCGTTTCCTGTGGTGGCCTCGGCTTCGACGGTAACGCGCTGTACGTTGGCGGCGTTGACTTGCAGAAGTTCATCGAGGAGTTTTTCAGCAGCTTGATAGGTTGGTCGCTGTTGTCCACCGAGGGCGAAGTAATTCTGATAGAGGGCCTTTTGCCGGGCGAAGTCTTTATTGTGGGATAGATCGTCGATCAGCTTGATGATGTCGTCGTCACGTTGTTTCCATGTATCCCAGGCGGCCGTAAAAGATTTCCAGCGCTTATCTTCATCCGCCGTCTTGGGCATCGCCTCGTATTCCTGGATCACCCTGGTGGCAAGACCCCAAACACGCCGTTTGTCGGCGGCGATGCCCTGGAACATTTCCTGAGCCTCCGGGTCGTTTTCCCAAAGTGCAACTTCATAAGTGCTGGAGCGCAGGGCGGTCTGATAACCCTGTAACTTTTGCATGGCAAGGATGGATGGCATACTGTGGCGGCCAATCTCGCGAACGCCATTGGCCCCGGCGTTAATGCCAATTGAACCGGTAACAATGTTGGCAATTAATGCCAAGATGGCCACCCCGATGAGGAGGGCGAGTTTCAGTTTGAGGTTTAAAACCTGTAGCATTTATTTCTGTCCCTAGATGATCTGGTTGGAAGGTAAGTAATGTCGCGTAACTTGCCTTCATTAAGCTGCCGGCGCAGGCCCTCATCCACCCCCTTCCCCCGGAGGGGGAAGGGGGTGGAACCCTCTTCGGGAGAGGGCAGGGTGAGGGA
>CAISDD010000393.1 GCA_903883985.1 uncultured Pseudomonadota bacterium
AAGCCCAACAATCAACAAACGCAAAAAGCCAAACATGCAGTCGACCCACAAACCATCTTGGGCGCATCAAATGTTGGGCTTCCTTGCGTCAGCCCAACCTACGGGTGCCCAACCTACGCTTGCTACGAATTCGACCAGCGCGTCGCTTGGTAGAGGTGTAGGGTGGGCAAACGTTTTTTTGTTTGCCCACCAATTTCACCGTTGCGAGTCCGCGTGGGCAAACGATAAGGCCGTTTGCCCACCCTACCCGGCTTCGCTGCCCTGCGTGCTGCGCCTGGATCAACTCCATCCGCCAAGAGTTTGCGTGCCTGGTCGCGCCGGGCACGTGCATCCTTCAAGCTGATGTCGGGGTAGGTACCTAGGGAGAGCATTTTTGCCTTGCTGTCGAAGCGATACCGGAATCGCCACCACTTGCTTCCTGATGGTTGAATCTGGATGGACAGCCCTTTCTCATCCGTCAGGGTGTAAGGCTCGCTCGCCGCCGTGGCTGTGCGAATTACGGTATCTGTAAGCGCCATGTGTGTAAGCCATCTGTGAGTAAGTGCTGTTACACACGGATTGAAATGGATGCTCTCGGTACACTATGGACGTGAAAAAGGCCGGAAGCCTTGCTGTTGCTGGGCTTACCGGCCTTCTTTGGACTGCTTTGGAACGTTAATTGGTGGGTGCTGACGGGTTCGAACCGCCGACATTCTGCGTGTAAGGCAGACGCTCTACCAACTGAGCTAAGCACCCTGGGAATTTGCCGCGCATGATGCGGTCGTAACCCTCCGCTGTCAAGGGCAACGCATTGATGGCGGAGGGCTGTTTAATGCTTGATGACGGCCTGGTTTTCCTGTGTCAGTACAACCGGCGCAGGAGTGATGAGCATTTCGACCTCGGACAGCGGCTGTGGCTCGCGTTCAAGGGCGTAACACAAGACCTGTTCGATCCACTTCACCGGCTGGATCTCCAGGCGATTCTTGATGTTGTCCGGGATCTCGGTGAGATCCTTGACGTTACCTTCCGGGATCAACACCTTCTTGATGCCGCCACGATGTGCGGCCAGGAGTTTTTCCTTGAGGCCGCCGATCGGCAGGACTTCGCCGCGCAGGGTGATTTCCCCGGTCATCGCCACATCGCAGCGTACCGGGATGCCGGTGAACACGGAGACCATGGCCGTGGTGATGGCAGCCCCCGCGGAAGGACCATCCTTGGGCGTGGCACCTTCCGGCATGTGGATGTGCATGTCGTGCTTCTCGAATGCCTCGGCCTTGATCCCCAAGCTGGCGGCACGGCTGCGAACCACCGTGCGGGCGGCTTCGATGGACTCCTTCATCACGTCGCCCAATTGGCCGGTTCGGGTGATGACGCCCTTGCCGGGCATGATGCTGCCTTCGATGGTGAGCAACTCGCCCCCCACCTCGGTCCAGGCGAGGCCTGTGACCTGGCCGACCTGATTGTTCTTTTCCGCCATCCCATACGTGTAGCGCTGAACCCCTAAATATTTGTCGAGGTTCTTGGGTGTGACGCTGATCTTGCCCTTCACTTTCTTCAGCGTCTGTGCGGTGACCGCCTTGCGGCAGATCTTGGAGATTTCCCGCTCCAGGCTGCGCACGCCGGATTCGCGCGTGTAGTAGCGGACGATGTCGCGCAGCGCGGTCTCGCTGACGTGAAGCTCGGTTTCATTGAGTCCGTTGTTCTTCAACTGCTTCGGCAATAGATAGCGCAAGGCGATATTGATCTTCTCGTCCTCGGTGTAGCCGGACAGGCGGATCACTTCCATGCGGTCGAGCAGCGGCGCCGGAATATTGAGGGA
>CAISDD010000394.1 GCA_903883985.1 uncultured Pseudomonadota bacterium
CGTCGGCTAACGCAAGCTGCGCTGACTGGGGTAAAACCGGCGAGACGCCGACGCTACTCATTAGCGCCAGGTCGAAGCTTGCAAGGTGTTGGGCTTCGCCTTGCTCAGCCCAACCTACGCGGGCTGACCACGTGTCACGGCAAGCTGGCGGCAATAGCCGCGAGCGCAGTCCGCGCTGACCACGGTGGCGAAGTCGGCGTAGCCACGAAGTGCGGTGGGTAGCTTCCAGGAAGTAGGTGTTCAAAGGCTCGGTTTTTGAGTCTGCCGACTGGTAACCTGCCCTCGACATCACTCATGGTGATCAGATTTTGGTGGCCTTCCAATAATGAACCGCTATCGCCGCAGCAAGGAACGTATCGAACTTGGGAGAGCCGACAAGCCGCCCAAGGTTGGAACCTACAGCCCACCTGCACCGTACCGCGTCTTCCGTCTGATTATCGGCGGCGCTCCACGTCGAAAAGCACCAAGCGATCCCATTGCTTGAGCCTCATGCGAACAAACTCCGTCGCCCACACCCGCCAACTTGAACTAGGCCGCCGCCTGGCCAGACGAACTTTGCCTCACCTTGGTGATGGTCAACCACTGCCGGCCAATGTACCTGCCTGGATGGAGTCCAGCAGGGACGCCGAGGCATTTCAAAGCCAACTCGCCACATTACGCAAGGCACTGCACAAGCTGCTGGACAATCCCCTGCGGCTGGTCGAGAAATGCGGAGGGCGGGAGGTCATCCTGTTCGAGTCGATCATTTACCGAATCTCTCCGAAAGCACGGCACATTGATGCGCTTCGCGTCGATTCCAGCGGCCATCTCTTCCAAGACGGATACACACGAGACGTGTTCCCTGTGCTGAGTAGGCGCATGGCCTTGCTGCCACTGCTTGATCGGCTCGGGATATGGGAGCGGACACCGCAAGCCGATTTGTTTCTCGATAGCAAGACGCTGACCATACGAAAATTGGCCTTGGCTGCCGCCGTATGGCCCGCACTGAAACGCGACTGGCGCTTTCGTTACCTTCGGCATTCCCTGTTACCCCAGCGTTTGGCCCTGGACAAGGACGTGCTGAGTTTGGCCTTGCGATGCCGGCTCGACCCCAAGGAAAGCGTGACGACCCAATCGTTTACCAGCGTTTGGCAGCAGAAAGAACTTCTGGAAACTGTGGCCCGCGAGAATTCAGGCTTGCTGCCCCTGATACTGCACGGGCTGGAAAGGCAGGTTCTCGATCCCCGCTTTGACCTTGTGCAAGCACTGCGCGCCAACTTGCTGAACCGCGGAGTGACGCCCGCCGCCTGGCGCCACTTGACCCACCACGGCGCACGCCTGTTTCGACCTTTCTGGGAACGCAAGCCAGATACCGATCTATTCCACTTGGCAGCGGAATACTTGTGCTGGCTGGATGAAATGGGCCTGCCGCCGCCACCCAGCTTGGCAGTGACACGAACCTGGCTCGACATCGAGACGGGATATTGCAATGGGGAATTGCACTGGAACAGAGGCTGGTGGAACCTCCCCGCGCCGATCCTGAGCGCTGCATTCCACAACCCCAGGCGAACCGATCCAACTTTCTTGCGCGAATTCGCCGCTGCCGCTCACTGGGCCATATTTGAACAGCCCACACTGGACAGCAATCAACGCAAAGCCGGCTGGGACTGGATCAAACGGCAATGGCAAGCCTGGCAGGCCGAACAGAACACCCGCGCGGCGGCTGGCGATGCAGCATGGGCATCCCACCTCGGGGAAATTCGAGCCGGCGACCTGATAGCTGTGCCGATGACAACCGAGATTCAGCTCGTGGAAGAGGGCTTGGTCATGCGCAACTGCCTGGCTACCTACGCGGCATGGTGCGAAAACGGCGAGGTGCGGGTATTTTCTATTCGCCGAGTGGACAGCGGCAAGCGGCTTGCAGACCTATCCATCGTGCCGGAAGAAGACGGTACTTGGGTTGTCAGCGACATCAAGGGCTATGCCAACACTGCGAGCCCGACCTACTTGGATAAATTCGCTTGGCGGGTTGCTGATGCTTACACCCAGGCGACAAGGGATGTAATTCAGTAGATTCCGGAATTTCCGACTCCATAACACCGGCCAGTCAGCCCAGGAATGGGCAACATAATCATGATCTTCCGAGGTGATCCGGGCATTGGTGGAATGTACGCGCTCGCGCGCGAGGATATGGACATGGGGAAAAAGCTTCGGATGAAGCGACGGCCAACGTCAGACACACCAAGCAAGCAATTCACCCGCGCGAGTGAGGGGATTTCATGTGGCCGTTTAGTTCGTGGCGCTAGCCCGGTGCTAGCCCACAAAAAAGCCGACTGTCGAAAGTCAGCTTAAGTGCTTGATTTTATGGTGGCCAGGGGCGGAATCGAACCGTCGACACGCGGATTTTCAATCCGCTGCTCTACCAACTGAGCTACCTGGCCATCACTTTCGCCGATGTACCTAGCGTTAGGAGGTGCGCATTTAACCGTATCCTCAGGCCAGCGTCAAGGTGGGTGAGCGCTTCCTTAGAGATGCGACCAATACCCGACAATAAAACTCGGGCTTGTGGCCGGGGTTGCTGGCTGGCACACTAGCGCTCCATTACGAATCACTAATATAAAGGATCCAGCATGGGTGGCCTGACTACCGATACGCCTATCCCCACCGAGATCAAGCTGCATCAGCAGTCTCGCGTCATGGAAATTGCCTTCAACAATGGTGACCGCTTCGAACTGCCTTACGAGTATCTGCGGGTTTATTCCCCTTCCGCCGAGGTTCGCGGCCACGGCGCCGGCCAGGAGACGCTGCAAGTCGGCAAGAAGAATGTCGAAATCAAGAGTATCGAGCCGGTGGGGCACTACGCGGTGTCGCTGGCCTTCTCCGATGGCCATAACACCGGCATTTACTCCTGGGACTATTTTCATGACCTCGGCCGGCATCAGGAGGCGTACTGGAAGGCTTACTTGATGAGGATGGAACAGGCCGGCGCTTCACGCGAGTCAAAAGCTCTGGTGTGACCCCCGGCCTGCAGGCCGAACTGGCGGGGGCCATCACCGCAGCCAGCGGCGAGTCCTTTAACTGCATACACACCGCGCTTCAGGGCGGGGGTTGTATTCATCAGAGCTATTCCCTGCTGGGTGGGGATGGAAGACGCTATTTTGCCAAGCTGAACCGGAGTGCAAGCCTGGGCATGTTCGAGGCCGAAGCAGACGGCTTGCGGGAACTCGCCGCAGCCGGCGCGATCCGCGTGCCGCGACCTCTGACCTGCGGCAGCAACGGTCAGGAAGCCTATCTGATTCTGGAATGGCTGGACCTCGGCGGGCGGGTTCGGCCCGCCGACCTAGGCCAGCGGCTCGCTTTGCTGCATGGTCATAGCCAGGGCGAACATGGATGGTGGCGGCACAACCATATCGGCAGCACGCCGCAGCTCAATTCCCCGATGCCGGACTGGGTCACGTTCTTCGGCAGTCAACGCCTGCACCCCCAGTTCAAGCTAGCCGCACGAAACGGCGCGCCAACTCACCTACTGCGGCAAGGAGACCGTCTGCTGGAGCGGCTGAGCGTATTCTTTCCTGGCTACCGCCCTCTGCCCTCGCTGCTGCACGGTGATCTTTGGGGGGGAAACCACGGCTATGTCGAGGGGGAACCGGTTCTGTTCGATCCGGCCGTCTACTATGGCGACCGCGAGGTGGATCTGGCGATGTCCGAGCTGTTCGGTGGATATCCGCCCGCCTTCCATGCCGCCTACCAGGAATCCCGGCCGCTCGACCCGGGTTACCCGGTGCGCAAGCACCTCTATAACCTATATCACGTGCTCAACCACTTCAACCTGTTCGGCGGCGGCTACGTGGCCCAGGCCGAGCGCATGGTCGCCCACCTGCTGGCGCAGAGCGGCTGACGTTTCTCGCCGCTTGGCGTGGAGTGTGGTGGAAAAAAAACATAACTGCTCAATAAGTCACGGCACAGCGGCTGCGGTCAGTGTCCGTTCATGCAGAATATTGGACAAGAGTGGGATAAAGTCGGTCTAGTGGCGAAGGTCTCACGGGATCGGTCCACAAGGAATCACAAATTTGTTTTCATCAAAATGATCAAGATGCGTAGTAGGCCCCCCCTCAGTCCCCCTTTTCCCAAGGGGAAGGAGGAAGTCAGCGCCGAGGTGATTTCACGGGGGATAAGGCCACAATCCTTTCAACTTTGCCACCACGTCATCAAGTGGTTGATTTATATGCGAACTTTCTATGCGGCTTAGAATGATCAGGTCTGGACTTTGTGGCGCCGGCGATGAAGCGGATCAGGTTCTTGGTCAATTCCGAGAACGCGGCGAGGACCTGACTAGTGGACGGAAGGGCGATGAGCAGCCATCGTGGCAGACATCGTTTCAGGTGGGCGAAGGCGTAGGTCCGATTGATCTTGTAACTTTCCGGAATATCGCCGATTCCGGTGGCGTCCAGCGCTACCAGGGTGAGTAAGGTCAGCGTCCGCGATGGCATTTGCTGCCTGGATGGTCAAGCAGCTTGATGGTTGTTGGGTGCCCCCCCCCTCGGGGAACTTGAACAACCCCTAGGGGGAGTCTCAGGTTACGACAACTAAGTGATGCTGCGAAACAGATTTGGTTTGTCACCGGGCCCCTCACCCTGCCCTCTCCCGAAGGGAGAGGGTTCCACCCCCTCCCCCTCCGGGGGAAGGGCCGGGAATGAGGGCCTGCGCCGGCAGCTTAATGAAGGCAAAATGAGTTACGCGACAGTACTTATCAATTGCCAGTTTGTGCTGGCGCACTCAGTTTTCCTGATCCAGGCCGGGATTTTTACGGTTAATTCCGGAAGTGGATTGGCATGATTTTCGCGTTAAATAATGCACGGGTGTGCGGCCGCATAACATGGCGAACAGGGGCGACGATGCGGCAACGCTTGCTGCCTGGTTTCCCGGATGGTGCCCTGCGGATTCGTGTGGCTGCCCGTGTTTACCCGCCCGGATGCGGTGCAATTCCTCCTCGATAGCTGGACGCATCTGCGCCAGCACGACGGCTTTCAAGGCAACGAGACTACGGGGCGCTGGAGCGCCATGGGATGCGTTCCCACGCTGGAG
>CAISDD010000395.1 GCA_903883985.1 uncultured Pseudomonadota bacterium
ATACCCATTTCCTTCACCGGCAGGCCTTCTTCCGTGAGGATGCCCAGCATGGCATAGCGGTGGATGATGAGACGGGCGACGTAGGCCACCGTCGAGGGCCAGTTGGTCTGCCTCGATTGCCCCGGTACGAAAGCCATAAAGTCACCCAGGGGCTCCGGGTAGTTGAGCAGCTTCCTCAGTTTCATGCCGATCCAGGCCGGATCCATGACGCGCATGTCGAGCGACAGCAGCTTGCACAGGCCGTCCAAAGAACGCGGGTATTCCCCGGAGAGCCAGACGGAATAGGGCCGGGTCACGCCGTCCGGCAGCGTGATTTCCTTCAGCCCGAGCACGAAGTCGTCTCCGGTGTGGGGGTTGTAGATGTCCACAGTCCAGGAAAGCGTGCCGTCGGTGCCGGTCTTGGGTTCCTTGTGCGAGAACAGGGCGTCGAGCAGGGGACTGTATCCTACTTCGCTGCCGTCCAGTGCTTTCAGGTCATCGAGGCGCCAGCGCAGGAGTTGCGCCACGGCGGCGACCAGGCTGGGCATCTGTTTCTGCTCGCCGTCGGGAGGAAAGGGGATGGAGCAACTGTCGTCACCGCGCGTCTTTGCCAGGGTTTCGAGCTTGAGCTTGAGCCAGCCACGGTCATTGGCGCGCATGTCCATGGATAGGGTCTTGGCCACCGCACCCAGGCCGCGCGGCTGTTCCGCACCGTTCACCCAGACTTCGAAGGGCCAGGCGCGGCCCTCGCTTTCGTTTGGCTCGGTATGCCCGACGAAGAGTGCGAAACTGCCGCAGGCGCTATCGAGCATGTAACACCAGGCCGGGTTGCCGCCCGACAGTTTCGGGCGGCCGGGCCATTTCAGGCTTTCCAGCACCGGGGCCGGCAGCGCCTTGATTTCGATGCGGCGATTGACGTCGGAAAGTTCGAAGTCTTGAGGCGATTTTGCGTTCGCCATGGCCGAACTTGCCGGGCTGGGCGTCGCCACCCCGGTGGAGAGCACGCTACCCAGCACGGCATTGGGCCGATAGGTGGCCAGGCCTTTGAGGCCGGCCTTCCAGGCTGCGAAATAGAGGCCCTCGAATTCCGTGTAGGGATAGTCGACCGGGACATTGACCGTCTTGGAAATCGCGGAATCGACGTAGGGGGCGACGGCGGCCACCATATCCATGTGTGCCAGGGCCGAAATCTCGAGCGCGGTAACGAAGGCCGCCGGCAGGTTCTCCATGTCGCCGCCTTGTTCGCGGTAGACGCGCCAGGCATGGTCTTCCACCTGATATTCCTTCCAGCCGCCATCCTGTAAGCGCTTCTTGCGCGTGTAGGCCCAGGAGAAAGGCGGTTCGATGCCATTGCTGGCGTTGTCGGCGAAGGCCAGCGAGATGGTGCCGGTGGGGGCGATGGACAGGAGATGCGAATTGCGGATGCCGTGTTCGCGGATTTCGGCCTGGATATTCTCCGGCAGGCGCGAGGCAAAGTTGCCCTCGGCGAAATAGCGATCGGCATCGAACAAGGGAAAGGGGTCGCGTTCCTGGGCCAGAGCCACGGAAGCCAGATAAGCCTGGTCGCGCATGAACTGTGCCACCAGCGTGGAAAAGGCCAGCGCCTGCGGGGTATCGTAGCGCAAACCCAGCATCACCAGCGCATCGCCCAGCCCGGTGAAACCCAAACCGACGCGGCGCTTGTTGTGCGCCTCCTGCTTCTGCTTGTCCAGCGGCCAGGCGGTGAGGTCGAGCACGTTATCCAGGGCGCGCACACAGACGGGCAGGATGCGTTTCAGGCTCTCGAAATCGAAGCTCGCCTGATCGCTGAAGGCACGGTTGACGAAACGGGTGAGGTTGATCGAACCCAGGCAGCAGCAACCGTAGGGCGGCAAGGGCTGCTCGCCACAGGGGTTGGTCGCCTCGATGGATTCGCAATAAGCCAAATTGTTATCGCGGTTGATGCGGTCCATGAAGAGCACGCCGGGTTCGGCGTGGTCGTAGGTGGAGGCCATGATCTGGGTCCACAGGTCGCGCGCGCGCAGCTTGCGGTAGACCCAGAGCCCCTCTTTACGTTGGAAGGCGCCATTGGCCTTCTGCTCGGCGCCGGGCTCGGCCTCGTGGACCAGTTCGGCTTCCGCGTCGGCTTCCACCGCCTCCATGAAGGCGTCGCTCAAGCCGACCGAGATGTTGAAATTCTTCAAGTCGCCCTGGTCCTTGGCGTGGATGAAGTCCTCGATGTCGGGATGGTCGCAACGCATCACGCCCATCTGCGCGCCGCGCCGACTCCCCGCAGATTCCACCGTCTCGCAGGAACGGTCAAACACCCGCATGTAGGAGACCGGGCCGCTGGCGCGCGACTGCGTTCCTTTTACCAGGGCGCCCCTGGGGCGGATGCTGGAAAAATCGTAGCCGACACCACCGCCACGACGCATGGTTTCCGCGGCCTCTTCCAGTGCCACGTAGATGCCGGGCTTGCCGTGGCTCACCCCGGAAATCGCGTCCCCCACCGGCTGCACGAAACAGTTGATCAGAGTCGCCTGCAGGCCGGTTCCGGCCGCGGAATTGATCCGCCCGGCGGGAATGAATCCGGCCTCCATGGCTGCGAAGAATGCCTTTTCCCAGTGCGCACGCTGTGCTTTTTTCTCCACGGAAGCCAGGGCCTGCGCCACGCGCATGCGGACATCGACGACGTTCTGCTCGTCGCCCTTGGCATATTTTTCCAGCAGCACCTCGCTGGATATGGTTTGATCGGAGAGTTCGGGGAACAGGGCTTCCTGCATGGCAACGTCCTTACTCTAGATATATGGTCGAAACTGCTTTTTAGACACTATGGGCAGTGTTTTCAAGCGGAATTTCTTAACGGCGTCGGCATCCTGGCCGCGAGCCTCGCTGGCAGCGACGCCACGATGTGGATTTATTTTCATGTCCGTTCTCATTAACTATCCATCGGAGAGTTCCATGCGCATTCGTCTGCTGCTCTGCCTCGTCCTCAATCTCGTGTTCTGCGCCCATGCCGAACTTCCGCTGGCGCGCAGCGAGCAACTCGCCGCCGGCAGCCTGGACCAGGATGGCGCGGTGGCGCTGGCACTCGCCGCCCAGCCACTGCTGGCGGCCCGCAGCGACGCCGTTCATGCCCTGCGCGAGGACGCCGCAGCGGCAGGCCAGTTGCCTGACCCCAAGCTCAGCTTCGGGGTCCAGGCGCTGCCGGTGGATAGCTTCAATTTCAACAGCATGGACATGACCCAGGCGATGATAGGCATCAGCCAGATGGTCCCCGGCGGCGCCAAGCGAGGACTCAACCGGGCGCGCGGCGAGTCCCAGGCCCTGCTGGCCGAATCTGATCTCGCTTCGACCCGGCGCGACATCGAGCGCGAGGTGCGCCTGGCCTGGATCGACCTGTGGCAGCCCACCCAGGCGCTGGGCTGGCTGCACCGTCTGGGAGACGCCTACGAACTGCAGCTCGAGTGGGGCGAGGTAAGCTACAAGGCGGGCAAGCTGACGCGCGACGAAATCCTGCAATGGCAGGCCATGCGCGAGGGGATACGAGACCGTGAGAGCGAGCAGCGGATGCTCCGCGCGCGCGCCCGCGCACAGCTTCGCCGCTGGCTGGGCCAGGCCGGCGACGCAGAGCCCGTGCCCGACCTGCCGCCCGACCTGTCGCTGGGCGCGGAAGCCGAAGCCCGGCTGGAGCGGCATCCGGAACTCTTGCGCACTCAACGCCAACTGGACCTGGCACATGCCGATGTCGGCCTGGCGCGGGAAGCCGTCAAGCCGGACTGGAACCTGGGCCTGGCCTATGGCGCGCGCAGCGGAGCCCGGGCCGACGTGGTGTCGTTCCAGGTCGAAGTGGACCTGCCGGTGTTCCACGCGCAGCGCCAGGACCGGCGCCTGGGTGCGCGCCTGGCCGAGGCGAACCAGGCCGGAGAACAACTGGAAGACAAGCGCCGCACCCTGCTGGCGGATTTGCGCGGCACACGGGCGGAGCAGGAGACGGCCCAGGAGCGCATGCGCCGCTTTGAGCAGGTCATACTGCCCCTGAACCTGGCTCGCGAAGCGGCCGCCATGACCGAGTACCGTTCCGGAAAGGGGGCGTGGGGCCGAGTACTGGACGCCCGCCGCGACATCCTGGAAACCCGTTTGCTGTGGCTTGCCCAGAAGGCGGCCGGCGCACGCGCCGACGTGCAATTGCGCTATCTGATTGGTGGAGAACAACCATGAAAACCTTACTCGTGCTACTGCTGGGCGTCGGCATCGGTGCCGTGGCCACCTGGCGGATCGGTCACCAACCGAGCACACCGAACGCTGCCGCATCCAAGCTGGCCCCCGCAACACCGGCCAAGACCGAACGCCCTGTGCTCTACTGGTTCGACCCGATGGTGCCGGAGCAACATTTTGCCAAGCCGGGCAAATCGCCCTACATGGACATGGAGTTGGTGCCCAGGTACGCGGATGCGAGCGAGGGCGAGGGCGACGAAAACGTAGTGAAGATCGACCCGCGTATCGTCCAGAATCTGGGGGTGCGTGCGGAGAAGGCCGAGACCGGGCACCTGATGCGGCGCATCGACACCGTGGGCTATGTCGAGGCCGACGAGAACCGCGTCGAGGTCGTGCAGGCGCGCGCCGCCGGCTTCGTGGAAAAACTCCATCTGCGCGCCCTGAATGACCCGGTGCGCCGCGGCCAACTGCTAGTCGAGGTCTACAGCCCGGATTTGCTGGCTGCACAGGAGGAATTTCAACTCGCTCTGAAGCGCGACGATTTGGCCTGGCGTGCTGCCGCGCGCGAGCGCCTGGCGCTGCTGGGCGTGCCGGAGGCTCGCATCGCCGAACAGGAAAAAGGCGGCCGGACGAGCAGGGCTGTGCCCTACTTCGCGCCTAGCGATGGCATCGCCGCGGAAATCGGGGTCAAGGAGGGCTCGACGGTGTCTCAGGGCAGCCCCATGTTCCGCATCGCCAACCTGTCCTCTTTGTGGGTGCGCGCGGAAGTACCCGAGGAGCAGGTCGGCTGGATCAGTGCGGGCAAATCGGTGGACATCGCATTCCCGGCGCTGCCGGGGCTGAAGGTCGCAGCCAGGGTGGATTACCTCTACCCAGAACTGGACGCCAAGACTCGCACGCTGGGTGTGCGCATCAAGCTTCCCAACCCTGGATTGCGCCTGCGCCCGGGGATGGTCGCCAATGTCACGCTCTACGCCGGCGCTACGGCAGCGGCGGTCCTGGTTCCGACGGAAAGCGTGATCGCCACGGGCAAGCGTAGCATCGTCCTGATCGACGCGGGTAAAGGCCGCTTCCGCCCGGTAGTGGTGAAGGTCGGCGGCGAGAGTCATGGCAAGACCGAGATCCTGGAAGGCGTCAAGGCCGGTGACGCGGTCGTGGTGTCCGGGCAGTTCCTGATCGAATCGGAAGCCAACCTCAAGGGCGTGCTGGCGCGGCTGGCAGGCCCCGCGCAGACATGGACCGGGCATGGCCGCATCACGGCCGTCGACGCTGCGACCGGCGAGCTGAAAATGCAGCACCAGCCTATCCCCGCACTCGGCTGGCCCGGCATGACCATGCCCTTCGACGTGGCCGACCGGGCCTTGCTGGACGGACTCAAGGTCGGCCAGGCGGTGGACTTCGACCTGGCGAAGCAGGGGGCGAACTACATCGTGGTCGGTATCCGGGTGCAAGGAGGCAAGCCATGATCGCCCGCGTTACGAAAAAGACGCAGGCTGGAAGCCTGCGCTCGCCGCAGTCTGGCCCTTGTAGCGTAGGCTTAATGCCCCGGAGGGACGGTATCCTTCAGGGCCAGTCTGCGACTTTCCAGGGAGGCCAGCCATGATCGCCAAGCTGATCCGTTGGTCCATCGTCAACCGTTTCCTGGTCTTGTTGGCCACCCTGGTGGCCACGGTGGCGGGGGTGGTGGCGGTGATGAAGACGCCGCTGGACGC
>CAISDD010000396.1 GCA_903883985.1 uncultured Pseudomonadota bacterium
ATTCGGGGGCAGCATCCGCCAAAAACCCGGATAACTCGTCATATTCTGTGCCTCTTTGGTGAGCCCGACCCTACTGCATATAGGTACATCTACGCAGGTTAAAGCATTGTAGTGGCCGGCGTCGACGCGATCAAGCGCATCACCTCCACCCCAGACATGCCAGCGGCCAGCCAGGGCAGTCTCGCAGGAATCTAGTATTTTGTCTGTAGGGTAAATATTTAGAAATTGTAGATTTTTCTGGTTCGATCATGGAGAATTGTGGCGTATTTCCGCTCAGATACAGGTGACCAGGAGCGCCGCGCCCTAGGTGATTTCCTGACTGATACCCGTGGCCACACGACTTGTCCCGTGCCAACCGTGCACAAGAGGCCCCATGACGTTGAACGCTTTGTCAGTACTGAAGGTTATGCGCGTGCTTTACGTGGAAGACGACGCTGCCACGCGAGAAGAGCTGGCCATGATGATAGAGCCCTGGGTGGGAGAGCTGGGCGTCGCCATCAATGGCCAGGCCGGCCTGACCCTCTACGCGAGTGAACGACACGACATCGTGGTCACCGATATTCAGATGCCGGTCATGAATGGCCTGGCCATGTGTACCGAGATACGCCATCTGAACGCGCAGCAGCCCGTCGTCTTGCTGAGCGCTTACAACGATGTGGAATACCTTTTCCGCGCCATTGAGCTGAACATCAACCAGTACATCACCAAACCGGTCAACGTGATGCATTTGCTGGAGCGGCTTGCGGACATCGCACTGAACCTCATTGCCTTGCGGGAGCAGTCACGTCATCGCCTGCTGCTGGAACAGTACCGCCTGCTGGCGGATGAAAGTGCCATCGTCACCACCCTGGACCCCCAGGGTCGTATCACTTATGTGAACGACAGGCTGACTCAACTCACAGGCCATGATCGTCAGGAATTGATCGGCAAGGAAATGGCGCTGCTGTCCAGTCTGGACGAGCCCGCCACCCGGATGGCTGCCATCTGGCAGACCGCACAGGCCGGCGAGAAGTGGGCCGGCATCGTCAAGACCCGGACACGGGAGGGCAATCTACTGGTCGTGGAACGCAGCCTGGTGCCCATCCTCGACGAATCAGGACGGGTGATGGAGGTCTTCAGCCTGGACGTAGACATCACCGAGCTTTATTCCAGTAACGAAGTGCTCATGGAGGCACTGGGCCAAAGCGAGCACAGCCTGCAGGAGCAGCGCGACTATCTGACCGCCTACAAACGGGCGCTGGAAACCGGAACCAGCATCTGCATAGCCGATGGTCAAGGCAAGATCCTCAGCGCCAATCGCCAGTTCGCCGACCTCCTGGGCTACCGCGTCCGGGATATGTCCGGACTGAAACTATGCAGCGTCATCCCTCAATACGACTCGAAATACTGGGAAGCGGCCGAACGAGAAGTCGAGTCGCCTGACAGCAAGATCCTCAGCGTGTTCCACAAGAACGGCAAGGAGCTCTACTTCAACATCACCTTCGTGCCCTTGCTGATGAGGGTTGGGCACCCGGAATCCGTCATCCTGGTCTGTCAGGACATCACCGAGTCTCTGGAATTGACCCGTGAGTTGATGGACACCCAGCGCGATCTACTCAGCCTGGTGGGCGGGGTCGTGGAGAACCGCAGCCTGGAAACGGGCATGCACGTCAAACGAGTAGGCGAGATTTCCAGGCTGCTAGCCATGCAGTGCGGGCTGGGCAGTGCGCACGCGGACATGATCCGGATCGCAGCCCCCCTGCACGACATCGGCAAGGTCGGCATCCCCGATGAGATTCTGCATAAACCCGGCAAGCTGGATGATGCGGAGTTCGAGGTCATGAAGAAGCATGCCTTCATGGGCTATCAGATCCTCAGGAAGATCAACCGCCCCCTGGTTCACATGGCCGCCCTGATCGCCCATGAACACCACGAACGCTATGACGGCGCGGGTTACCCACGTGGGCTCAAGGGAGGGGAAATCAGCATTGAAGGCCGCATCGTCGCCATCGTTGACGTGCTGGACGCGCTGGGCCATGTCCGCAGTTACAAGGAGGCCTGGGATGAGGACACCATACTCGCCTATTTACAGAAGCATCGCGGACATCGCTTCGATCCCATGCTGGTCGATCTGGTGCTTGCCCACTGGGACGACATCATGAGCATCCGTGGTCGCTACCAGGACAACCCCTCCACCAACCTGAGAACCATGAAATGAAAATTCTCCTCTGGATAGTTAGCGCGTGCCTGTTTACCGTGGCATGGGCCGAGCCGGTCGCGCTAAGCCCGGCGCTGCTCACGCTGAATCAGGCCATACGCATCGCACTGGAAAACAACCGAGCCCAACAGGTCTCTCAGGCGAGCCTGGACATGGCCGAAGCTCAATACCGGCAAGCCATGGCGGCCTTCCGCCCGCACCTGGGTCTTGAGGCGGGGTTCCAGCGGGCGGATCAGGATCGCAGCTTTGCCTTCCAGGGCATGATCACGACGCCCGCCATGACGCTGCCCATCGGCCCGGGTGGAGCGCCGATTTCCATTCCAGGCCAGCCGCTGCCCATGAACGTGAATGTGAAGCTGTTCGACCGCGACGTGGGCAACGCCGCACTCAAGATGACGTATCCGCTCTACACCGGCGGCAAGGAAGAAGCGCTCACCGGCATGGCGAAGAAGGGCGTGGAGATCGCCAGGGAAGACAAGCGCAGGACCGAACTCGACCTCGTGCGCGACATCAACCGTTACTACAACGGAGCCTTGCTGGCCGGCCAACTCGAACAACTGGTCAGCGACACGCTGGAGCGTTTCCAGGTTCTTGAGGAGCTCACCGAGCGCCTCTACCAGAATGCTTCGCTCAAGGTAAAGAAGACCGACTACTTGCGCAGCAGAACCACTACGGCCATGACGCGCTCCCTGTTCAGGGAAGCCAAATACGCCCATGCCCTGGCGCTGGAGGCCTTGGCCAACACCATGGGACTGGGCCTGAACGCGACGCCGAATCTGGCACCCGCCCCTCCCCTACCAGAATTCAATGCCGAGTTGGAGACCCTGATTTCCCGTGCCATGCAGTTCAACCCGGACAAGCAGCGTCTGGAACTAGCTGTGCAGGCGGCGGACTACAAGATCCAGGAGGCGCGCAGTGGCTTCTTCCCGATGGTCGGCCTGGATGCCAGCGCCTATCGTTACTGGAATAACTACGATGGCGGCCTGATCAACGCCGACAACAATCGAGGCTGGACCCTGGGTGTCGGCTTGAAATGGGATCTGTTTGACGCAGGCATGACCCGTGCGGAAGTGGACGGCGCCCGTGCCGCCAGGATGAAACTAGGCGCTCAACGCGTTCTCCTGGACAACGGCCTGGCCTTGCAGATCAAGGCCGATTTCCTGCGCCTGCAGCGCTCCCGTGCTCAGGTAGGGGACGATACCCAGGCGCGGGAGTTTGCCGAGGAAAACCGCAAACTCAATGTGCGTGCCTATCAGGAAGAAATGGTGGAAACCAAGGACGTGATCGAGGCGCAGATCATCGAAGCCTTGGCAAGCTCCAGCCTGTTGCGCTCGGAACACGACCTACGCGACGCCCTGGCCGACCTGGACTATCGGGTCGGTGCTGCACTGCAACAACCTTGATCTCGATCACTCACTCCCTGCGCAGGGCAGGCTGCTGGCTCGCCCTGACCACCCTGACCACCCTGACCGCCCTGACCGGGCAGGCCCGGGCTGAACCTGCACTGACGCCGCTCGTCCTGGGTTTTTACCTGCCCGGCATACGCGATGCAAACCCCACCGACGTTCGCGCCAGCTTGCAGTTGTGGGTGGAGGAAATTGCCAAGCCCTATCGGCTCCAGGGTGAGGCACGGATGTATGAGGACATGCGGACCCTGTATCGCGACGCCATGCAAAAACGGGTCAACCTGGTCATCGCCCCCGCCATGGAAATCGCCGAGGTCTTCCGTCCAGACGAGCTTACGCAAGGATTTTCCGCACGGCGCAGAGGAAGCGATGAGGGGCTGGCCGTGATCGTGCAGAAAAGCAGCGGCTTGAGGCAGTTTCTCGACCTGCGCGGCAAACACGTCTTGAAGCTCAGTAATGACCGGCTCGGCCAGGTTTTTCTGGAAACCCAGTGCCAACGCGAAGCCGATTCGTCCTGTTCCACCCTGTTCAATCTGACCGAAGAAAAACGCGATCTGCAATCCATCCACAAGGTGTTTTTCGGACAGGCGGATGCCGCTCTGGTCAGTTTGGCTACGCTGCACGCCGCCGGTGAATTGAACCCGCAGATAAGCGCACGACTGCGGGTGATCCTGGACTGGAAAGTACAAGCGCTGGCTTTCGGCATGATGACCGTGCGCAGCGACCCGACCTACCGCGACATACTCTTGCGCTCCGCCATGCAAGCCGCGCAGTCTGTACGAGGCGTACAGATCCTGGAATTATTCAAGACGGATTACATGGTGCGAGCGGGCATATCGGATATGCAGCCCTTCTGGAATCTCTACCACGAGTATCAGTCCACGAACCGAAAAAAAATGGCGTTGAGGGAATAGTGTATCCACGCTGGAATGTTCCGCGCTCTGTTCCTGAAAACCGCATATTCCTGCGAGTATTCGCCATCTTTGGCGGCCTGCTGCTGGCGTTGACCGTGTTGTATGGTCTGTTGATCATCCCCCTGCAACGCGACTCCCTGCTCAAAGTACTCTATTCGCAGGCATCCACGGTGTCCATATCCATTATCCAGGCCTGCTCGGAGGCCATGCTCACCGATGATTTTGGCTTCATCGTCGAGCATAATTTGCAAGTACTGCATAACGACAAGGGGATCGAGTCGGTGCGGATCGTGCCCAGACAAGGTGCTACCCTGTACATCACCCCTGCGGGTTGGCGTACGCTGGATTGCAAGGAGGCACGGGTCAGGCCATCTGATTTCGAGAAGGAATCGTTCGGCATCGTCGATGTGGCAGGGAGTAACTCGTATTATCGTTTTGTCACGCCGATACGCTTCAGTGGCCTGACCTGGGGGGCGATGAGCATCGATTTCAACACCAGCGATTACGATGCCAACATCGAATCGATGTACCACCAGATCTTCCTCATCTCGGGCTTGGCCCTGATGTCCATGATGCCCATCGGCTATTTTTTCGCGCGCGGGCTGACCCGGCCCATCTCCATCATCAGCGAGGCCGCCACTCGGGTCGCCCGCGGCGACCTGAGTGCGCATGTACACATTCATCGCAATGACGAAATCGGCCGGCTCTCCTATAGCTTCAACAAGATGGTGGATGCCTTGGCGCAGAACCGGCATCAAATGGAAAACATCAACCAGGAGCTCGAGATCAAGGTCGCAGAGCGTACCCAGGCGCTGGATACATTGAACCAGACCCTGGACAATCGGGTGCATGACGAGATTGCCAAACGCCAGGCCCAGGAACAGATCCTGATCCACCAGTCCAGGCTGGCCGCCATGGGTGAGATGATAGGCGCCATCGCCCACCAGTGGCGTCAACCCCTCAACGCACTGAGCTTGGTCCTGCAGAACATCCAGTTGCAGTACCGGATGGGGCAACTCAGCGATGAATCGATGCAGCGCTTGCAGGTCAAGGCGGACCAATTGATCCTGCACATGTCGCGAACCATCGACGAATTCCGCAATTTCTTCAAACCCAGCAAGATCAAGGAAACCTTTGTCCTGGCCCAGGCGCTCCATTCTGCTGCCAATATCCTGGAGGGTACGTTCAAAAACAACAACATCGAACTGAACATCGACTGTTCCGATGACCTCCAGTTGACGGGTGTTCCCGGGGAGTTTGCCCAGGTCATCCTGAATCTGTTGAGCAATGCAAAAGACTCGGTTCTCTCCGCCGGGCAAGCACCAGCCAGAATCCTTATCCATGCCAACATGGTGGCCCAGTTCATTCGGATCGACGTGGAGGACAATGGCAGCGGCATCGATCTGGCGATCCTGCACAAGATCTACGAGCCCTATTTCACCACCAAGGAAGAGGGCAAGGGGACCGGAATCGGCTTGTACATGTCCAAGATGATCATCGAGAACAACATGAACGGCCGCCTGGAAGCCTGCGCCTTGCCCCAAGGCGCCCGCTTTTCCATCCTCTTGCCGTGTGTGCCGGCCCAACCCACGCCACAAGACCCCGGGTTGGATGAACGTGAACATCGCGCAGTGACGCTCGAAGACTCGTAGGTTCGGACTTCCTGATCCAGGCCAGGTTTTCACGGTGAATTCCGGAAGTCAATTGGCATTCGCGTAATCATGCGAGGCGGCGCAAGTGCTGTGTTTCAAATAAAGCCGCCAAAATTAGCCAGCCTCGCGGTGTTTCTGTCGCGGCCTTCACGAAGCTGCATGCGACAACCCGCCTAGGGGGATGATTAAGTGATGCTGCGAAACAGATTTGGTTTGCCACCGGGCCACTCACCCTG
>CAISDD010000397.1 GCA_903883985.1 uncultured Pseudomonadota bacterium
TGACCTGGAGATCCGTGGTGCCGGCGAGGTGCTGGGCGAGTCGCAGAGCGGTGAAATGCAGGAAGTCGGATTCAATCTCTTCAACGACATGCTGGCGACTGCGGTGAAATCCCTCAAGGAAGGCCGCGAGCCGGACATGGACGCGCCGCTCAAGGCCACCACGGAGATCAACCTGCACATGCCCGCCCTCTTGCCATCCGAGTATTGCGGCGACGTCCACGAACGCCTGGTGCTCTACAAGCGCCTGGCCAACTGTGAGAGCCTGCAGGAACTCGCCGGTCTCAAGGAAGAACTCATCGACCGATTCGGCCTGTTGCCGGAAGCGGCGGAGGCCCTTCTGGCCGTGCATCGCCTGCGTCTGGAAACCAAGCCCTTCGGCATTCGCCGCCTCGCCGTCAGTTCTGAAGGTGCGAACATCCAGTTCGAGCCCAATCCGCCGATCAACCCGCTGAAACTGATCAAGCTGATCCAAAGCCGGCGTGAATACAAACTCGCAGGCCAGGACAAGATCAAGATCGAGAAAGACTGCCCCAGCCTGGAGTCGCGCCTGGAACTGATACGGGGATTTTTGCGGGAGATCGCGTAACAATCGGCGGCAAAGATTGGGTTAGCTGGTTTATCCTCGATTCCTCAGTTGACCGCTTCCCCTGACCTCATAAACGGATTGCGCCTAGGCTCACCCTTAACGTGAACCCGCATGACCTCCGTGGGAGCGGGCTTGCCCGCGATTCAACGGTGGCTATCGCGGGCAAGCCCGCTCCTGCGACACGGTCAACAGCGGAATGTAGGTTCAAGGTTTATCGCGACATCGTCCCCGAGGGGCACGACACCGCCATGGTTGGGTTACGGCGCAACGCGGCTGACCCAAGCTGCGCGGCTGTCGGAAAGATTCAGCGGCCGCGCCGCAGCCTGAGCTTCTGGGTACTCTTCGCGCGAAAGAAGCCATGGAGTTCGTGAAACGGGATGGGTTTGGCATAAACCGAAACATCCGGCGGCAGCGTGCCGCGCAGGGCGAGTTCGTCGCGACCGAGGCTGCTAATGACGATGATGTCGGTACCGGCGAGAGAGGGATTGGCGTGCAGAACACGAACCAGCTCAAAACCATCCATGCCGGACATGATCGGATCGACGATGAGGATGTCCGGGATACTCTGGCCGACCACCAGCAAGGCGTCGAAGCCATTTCCGACGATCTCGATGGCAATGGGCAGACCCCAGGCCTCTACGGTCTCGCGGTACAGACTCTGCAACAAAACGTCTGCTTCCGCGATCAAAACCGATAATCCGCCATCCCCACCGTTAGGCAGTGCCTGCGCACTACCGCGCCGGGCCAGAAGGGCCATGACCGATTCGCGTTTGATGCGACGATGCCCACCCGTGGTCTTCCAGGCATCGAGTACGCCCTCCTCCACCATGTTCTGCACCGTGCCCAGAGAAACTCCGAGCATCTTGGCTGCCTGCGAGGTGCTGCAGTACGGGGCGTTCGTTTCAGCGATATTGGAGCTCATATACCAAAGTCATCACATTCAACAAATACGGAGTATAGCCGCGGCACGGGCCTGGGCGCACCCACTTTTTCAACCGGAGAGAAGGCATTTTCGGGGCTGCCGGGCCCTGGTGATTTTTAGGCTATTTTCCGAAGATGGGGTTTTGGAGTAATCTCAGCGGCCTATTTCACTGATGTTCTGGGGAGACACCATGTCACGACACCTCGCAACCATTGCCCTGCTCTGTTTCTCCACGACGACCCTGGCGCTGTCTCCTACGGCCCAGGACAACCGGATGGCCATCCAGGTCAGCTCTGGAGAACGCAACCAGATCCTTTTCGAAATGCGTGACTTCCTGCACGGCCTGTTCAACGTGAACAATGCCCTGGCCAACAAGGACATGAAGGAGCTTGCCATTTCCGCTACGCCGATCGCGGGCCTCATGGA
This sequence comes from uncultured Pseudomonadota bacterium, assembly GCA_903883985.1. Classification (GTDB taxonomy): domain Bacteria; phylum Pseudomonadota; class Gammaproteobacteria; order Burkholderiales; family Thiobacillaceae; genus PFJX01. The sequence continues at coordinate 1,935 of CAISDD010000397.1, forward strand.
GCGCCTCCCGATCCAGACGAAGGCGCATTTGCCGGAGGAATTCACGCAGATGGCCATAGGAATGAGTGAGTTGGTCAACGTTCTGGTGCGCGATGCACAGACCAAGGGCGATGTCAGCCTGACGCAAAGCCAGTTGGCCGAATTAATAAGCTACTGCTCCGGCTGCCACGACAGTTATCGCCTCGAAACCGTTACGGCGAGGATGCGGCGATAAGGCCACGAACCGGGGGATGAGGCCAAATAAACACTACCCTGACCGCATCCTCCACTCCCATAGAAAACCGGTGGGTGTGCCGTTTCCGTGACCAGGTGATCGTGCTCGCAACGCTGTGCCGTACCCAGGCACAGTACGATGGCCGCCTTGCATAGCCTGCGATAACTGTGCTAAAAAAAATATTTTTTTTCTTCCTCGTGGGTATGGCTGCGGTTTCGTCGTGTCACGCCGAGGAATACCGTCTCGGTCAGGGTTTGGCCTTCGGGAACTTTCTCCTGTCCGGCTATGCCAACCTGGTGGCTGATGCCCCCCAGGGTGACAAGGCTTCCGTCTCGGTCGATGATTTCAGCCTGTTCGTCAGCGGCAGCGTCCATCGCTGGGTCAACCCCTTCATGGAAGCCGAGATTTCCTCCCTGACCTTGGCGCAGGATGGCGGGCCACGCTCCAACGGGCATGTCATCCTGGAGAGGCTCTATGATGATGTCCATATTTCGGATGCGGATACCTTGCGTATCGGCAAGATGCTGGCTCCGGTGGGCGACTGGAATCTCGTGCACGCAGCACCTCTGGTTCCTATCATTACCCGTCCGCTCACCACTTATTCCGGGTTTAGTGAATACCCCAATGGATTGTCCTGGCTGCATGAAAATCCCTTGGGCGTGGGGCCTGACTGGCAGTTGTACTGGCAACCGAATAACGAGTGGCACAAACGGCCATCCAGCGTCACCCATCGCCATTACAGTGATGTCCTTGGTGCCCATGTCAACTGGTCTCTGGGCATGGTGGACAAGGTCGGCGCCTCTTTCCAGCAGGGTCGACTCGTTGAGACCGGCGAAACCTATCGCGTTTACGGCATCAATCTGCGCAAATCCTTCGACAAGCTGATGCTGGAAAGCGAGGCGACCACCTCAACCTGGGCGGGCGCCGTTCCTCGCGCCCATGACCGCGAGTCGGGCCTATATGTGCTGGCCGATTACGGCTTTACCCCGAGTTGGCACGGCCTGGTGGAATGGGAGCAATTCCAGGGCCACCAGGTGGCGCTTCCCTCCCGGAACACCCTGGCGGGGTTCGCCTACAAACCCGAACCCGCTCTGTCGTGGAAGCTGGAATACGTGCATCAGATGGGTGTGTCGCAGGACATTCCCTCGGGCTGGTTCGCCTCTATTTCGACGCTCTTCTGATGCGTGCCCTGCTGCTGCTCTGCCTGCTCTTCGCGCAACTCGTCCGTGCGGAAGGACTGCTGGTCATCGCTTCGCCCCAGGTATCTGTCGATTCGGTCACCAACGAGGAACTGGCCGCCATATACCTGACACAGAAAAAAACATGGCCAGGCGGCCTGTCTGTGGTGCCGGTTAACCGTGAAGCGGCAAGCAGGGTGCGAGAACGTTTTTCTCTGACTGTGCTCGAACGCACACCGCGCGAGATGGCGGATTACTGGAATCGACTGCGCTTCCAGGGCAAGCTGCCACCGCTCGTGCAAACATCCGACCAGGCCGTGCTGGGTTTCGTGCGCAGTGTACCGGGAGCGGTCGGATATATCGAAGTCGGCCAGGCCACCACAGGCGTCAAGATTCTGAAAAACCTCCCGTGAACTCCCCTAAAGCGGGCTCGTCAGGGGTGATCCGCGGCTGGCTGGGCCGCACCATCGCGCGCAAGTTGCTGCTGGCCTTTTTTTCCGTGTTCCTGCTGACCTACCTGGCAACCGCCCTGGTGGTGCTGAGCGCCGTGCATTCGGCGGTCACCAAGGCCGAACTGGATACCCTGGCGCAACTCGCCCACCTCAAACTCAATAGCCTGGTGGCCCGGTTTGAGCACCTGGCCACCGACTTGCGTGCCTGGTCCAAGCTGGATGTAATGAATGACCTTGCTTCCGGCGATGTCGACAAACGGGTGGAGCGCGCACTGCAAGCCATGAAAAGCGACTACGCGTTGAAGGGCGACCTTTACGCCTTCGACGCAGCCGGACGCCTGCTCGCCAGCACCAAGGCGGGATCCAGTGGCGTCGTTCTTCCTCCCATGTGGCAACCCGGTGGTCACTTGAGTTTTGTCGACAAGCACGTGAACCCATTCGGAGGGGGTGAGATCGTTGCCCTGACCGCCCCGGTCATTTCAAGCTTTTCCCCCACTTTTCGGCTTGGCACCCTGGTACTGACCTACCCCTGGTCTGGCCTCAGTGATGCGCTTGCCGACGACACCGTATTGCTGCACAGACAGGCCACGCCCGTGCTACTGGAATCGACGCTGCATCACGTCGTTTCTCCGGATTTCCTGCTCACGCTAGCGGATCGGGTAGGCTGGGTGAAGGTCGCAGACCAGGAACACCTGGTCAACAACGCCTGGAACAAGAGCGGATTGATTGCTGATTGGCAAGTCGTGGTGTTGCGTGAACCCGATTCCATTTCGAATACCCTGAATTCGGTCGCGCTTCAACTGGTAGGCTTGTGCCTGGTACTGACGTTCCCCCTGACTTTCGCCATCCTCTGGCTGGCCCGGCGCCTGACATCACCTTTGCGCGACTTAACCGGATTTGTCGCGCGCATCACCGAGACTGGCGATTTGTCCCGGCGCTTGGCGCCGAGTTCCAAGGACGAGATCGGCGAGCTGACTTTCTCTTTCAACCAGATGGTCATGCGGCTCAAAGGCGCATCGGAGGAAAGAGAGCGCTTCGTACATGAACTCGAGGTGTTCTCGGAAGAACTGGAAAACAAGGTACGCGAGCGGACTCATGCTCTGACCTCCGCCAACGCCGAGCTGACGCTGGCGCTGGAGAATCTCAAATCGGCCCAGAGCCAACTGATCCATCAGGAAAAAATGGCCTCTCTAGGTCAATTGGTGGCCGGCGTAGCGCATGAACTCAATAACCCCGTCGGCTTCATCTACGCCAACTTCCCCCACCTGGAAGAGTACGCGCGCACCCTGCTTAAGCTGATCGACGAGGCGCGTAGCCTGCCGATGCCGGAAGACGCCAGGCGGCAACTGGAGGCGCGCCTGGCTGACGAGGATCTGGAGTTTCTGCGTGAAGATTTGCTCAAAATCATCCGCAGCGGCAAGTCCGGCGCCGCGCGCGTGAAGGAAATCATTTCCTCCCTGCGCAGCTTTTCTCGCCTGGACGAAGCCGTCCTGAAGGACGCCAGGCTCGAGGACGGGCTCGACGATACCCTGGCCCTGCTGCATCACCATTACAAGAAGCGCATCGCCATCGTCAATGATTACCACCTGAACATCCCGGTGCTGTGCCGGCCTGGCCAGCTCAACCAGGTATTCATGAACATCATTTATAACGCCATCCAGGCCACCCCAGATACCGGCTCCATTTGCGTCAACACACATAGAGAAAATGAATGGGCTGTCGTGGCCATTTCAGACAGCGGGAAAGGCATCGAACCGGAAGTCCTGAACCGCATTTTCGATCCATTTTTCACCACCAAGAAAGTGGGCGAAGGCACCGGCCTGGGTCTGTCTATTTCCTACGGCATCGTCGAGAGCCACGGTGGACGTATCGAGGTGGAAAGCGAGTTGGGTCGCGGCACCACGTTCACGATATATCTGCCCCTGGCCTGGAAAGCGCCGGACAGCGCCACATAAGGATACAAACCATGGAAGCTGTTTTCCGTTCGCCCCCCACTGCGGGGGCACCCCTCTTCACGCTACTCTTCGTGGACGACGAGCCGGATATCGTCGACAGCCTGCACAGAAGTTTCCGTAAGGGATACAAGATTCTGACCGCGACATCGGGTCAGGAAGCGATCGAACATATCCAGTCCCAGCCGGTGGACCTCATCATCTCCGACCAGCGCATGCCGGGAATCTCCGGGGATGCGGTTCTCAAGGCCGCGAAAGAGTTGCAGCCCGGCGCCATCCGCATACTCCTCACCGGTTATTCCGATCTCGAATCGCTGGTGAGGTGCGTCAACGAGGCAGGCATCTACAAGTACCTGAACAAGCCCTGGGAGCCGGAAGATCTCAAGCTGACCGTGATCCGTGCGCTCGAACACCTGGACCTGGATCGCCGGCTCAAACTGGCCTCGGAAAATCTGAAAGACGCTTATCAGGACGCGGTCACCATGCTGTCCTTTGCCTGCGAGGGCAAAGACGAAGACACCGGATTCCACGTCCAGCGGGTGCGGCATTTTACGGCGGCGCTGGCGCGCGAAATAGGCCTGAGCGAAGAAGAATCCCGGCACATGGGCGTCATGAGCATCCTGCACGACATCGGCAAGCTCAACATTCCCGACGCCATCCTGAAAAAACCCGCCAAGCTGAACCCGGAAGAATGGGCCATCATGCAGGAACATGCCCTGCACGGGGTACGCATACTGGGCAGCAATCCTTTCTACGCAGTGGCCCGTGAAATTGCCGGCGGCCACCACGAAAACTGGGATGGCAGCGGTTATCCACAGCAACTGGAAGGAGAGGCGATCCCCCGATCTGCGCGCCTGGTCAGGGTCGCCGATGTGTTCGATGCCCTGACCAGCCGCCGCCCTTACAAGGAGCCGTGGACGCTGGAAGCCGCCCTGGATTGTTTGCGCGAGCAGTCCGGTAAACAGTTCGATCCGGCCATCGTGGCGGCATTCCTGCGTTTACACGAGGCAGGGACGATCGTCTCCATCCTGCGGGAGCACCATGGCTGAGCTTTCCTCACCCTGCATGGGCGACCGGGTTGAGTCGATGTGATGTGGGTCACAGCGCCATCCGGATCGCGTCTTCCACATCCACCGCCACCGGGCGCGACACGCCGGGTTCCGGCATGGTGACGCCGACCAAGGTGTGGGCCATTTCCATGGTCAGTCGGTTATGGGTAATGAACAGAAACTGCGTTTGCGCCGACATCTTGGTGACCAGGGCGCAATAGCGTTCGGTGTTGCGGTCGTCGAGCGGCGCGTCCACTTCATCGAGCAGACAGAACGGCGCCGGGTTGAGGCGAAAGAAGGCGAACACCAGGGAAAGCGCGGTGAGTGCCTTCTCGCCCCCGGACAGGAGGTGGATGGAACTGTTCTTCTTGCCCGGCGGCTGTGCCAGCACGGTGAGGCCGGAATCGAGGATTTCCTCGCCGGTGAGCGTGAGCTGCGCCTCGCCCCCGCCGAATAGTTCGATGAACAGCGCCCTGAATTCACGGCTGACCTTGTCGTAGGTTTCCTTCAGGCGGGCGCGGGTTTCCGCGTCGATGCGGGAAATCGCCTCTTCCAGGGTGCGCGCCGCGATCTCCAGATCTTCCGCTTGGGCATCAAGATAGTTTTTGCGCTCCCTCGCCGCCGTGAGTTCGTCGAGTGCCGCCATGTTGACCGGCCCCAGGGCTGCGATCTCGGCTTCCAGACGGACGAGTTCGGTTTTCAGCCAGGCCTCGCTCTTTGCGGCGATTCCGGCGGACTGCGCTGCGGCTTCAAGCGCCAACGCATCGACGCCATCCAGTTCCTCCGTATAGCGAACCTCGCCTAGCCTGGCCTCCTGGAGTTTTAGCTCCAGGGCGACTTCTCGCGCCTTCAGCGGCTCCAGGGTACGCTCAGTGGTGATGCGGGCACTGTCGAGTTCACGCAGTGCGGCGTTGGCCCCTTCCAGGGCTTCGCGCACTGCGGTCAGGGCAACTTCCGCCGTTTTCCGCCGCGCCAGGGCGGCGTCCAGATCGGCCCGGAGGGGCGACTCCTGCGCCGAGGCTAGCCCGGTGTGCAAGCGCGCCCAGACCTGGGCCAACTCTTCCAGCGCGCGCGCTGTGCGCAGAGTGCGCTCGTCCAGGTCTTTCAGACGGGTATGGAGAGAGCGCACCAGGAAGGCCGCCTCCTGCGCCTCGCGCTCGGCCTGGCGCTGGCTCTCGCGCACGCCCTGCAAACGCTGCTCCGCGTCCTGACGCGCGGTGCGCGCAGCGTCCAGGCGGACGCCGGCTTCCTCCTGTTGCTCTTCCGCCGCGAGTAGGCGGCGGCCAGCCTCGTCCCGGACCCCTTCCTCCAAGGCCACTTGTTCGTGGAGTTCCCGTAATTCCTTCTCGATCTGAGCGCGCCGCTCGGATACATGGCGCACGGATTCCTGCGCCCGTACCAGCCTGACCTGCTCCGCATGCACCTGGTTCTGTGCCAGCGTCAGTTGTGACTGCAAGGCCTCGTTCTTGCGGCGTGCGCCGGCTAACGCCGATTCTTCCCGCACGACCACCTCGACGCATTCCTCGGCCGAGGCATGAGCCACTTCCAGGGCCTCCTCGAGGCGCTCGATTTCCCGCGTGCGCGCAATCAGTCCCTGGTGGCCCTTCCCCGTGGCGTTGAAAACCAGTCCGTCGCGGCTAACCCGGTGGCCATCACGGGTGGCGATGAAGCCGCCCGGCGGCAACCGGCCGCGCTGACCGATCGCCTGATGCAGGGTGTCGCAAGCCCAGGCCAAGGCGAGACGGTCCGCGAGGAAGCGGGCGATCAGGGGGTCGTCCGTTTCGATCCGGTCGGCGAGGAGAGTGATGCCCCCTTCCCCACTCGCCGGAGAAGTAAGCGAAGCGGGCAATGCTTTCGTAGCGCAGGCATCCTGGCCTGCGTCTTTCAGCGGCAGCAGGCTGGAAGCCTGCGCTACACGCACCTCAGTTCCCGTATTCAGGCATGGCGAGGGGAGCAACAACTCGAACCTAGCCCCCGGTGGCGCATCCGCCCAGGATTCCTGGGCCTGGGCCGCCAGCGTCGCTATGGATTCTCCCAGGGCGGCTTCCACCGCAGCCTCCCAGCCCTCCTCCACGCGCAGGCATTGCCACAGGCGCGGCACCGATTCCAGTCCCATGCGCTTGAGCCAGGACGCCCCTTCGCTTTCCGCCTGGTGCACACTGGTCTGCAACTTCTTCAGCGCGCCCGCTTCCGCCTCGAGTCGGTGCCGTTCACGGTTGCCTGCGTCCTGCGCCTGACGCGCCTGGCGCAGCCGTGCTTCCTGCTGTGGCCATTCGTCGCGGGCGGCTTCGAGGCATACGCGCAGATGTTCCACCCGCTCCTGTTCGATTTCCAGTTCCAACGCCTGCCGTTCGACTCCCGCCGCATCTGACTGGCCCAAGCCCTCCTGCTCTTGCAACAGGCGGCCTGCGCGCGCGCGCAACTGGCCGATGCCGCGCTCGGCGTGACCCGCGTTGGCCTGGGCCAGTTGCGCGGCCTGCTCCTGCCGCACCTTCTCCGACTGCACCTCGGCGACGCGTTCTTGCGTCCGCTGTCGATCAGCCTCCGCCGGCGGCAAGGCTTCGCCGGCTTGGGCTGCGCGGCAGACCAGTATCTCGGCCTGTTCCTCGCACCGTTCCAGTTCACCGCGGAGCTGTTCACGCTCAAGCCCGGCGGCCTGTTGCTCCGCCCGTATCGTCGTCTGGCGTAGCTCCGCCTCCTGCAACTCCGCCGCCAGGCGCTCGCGCGTGTCGTGCAGGTGACGCAACTCCTGCTCCAGCCGGGAGACCTCGCCGCTTTCCGCATAGAAATGCGCCTGAGACTGATCGAGCGCCTCGGTGAGGTTGAACTGATCGAGACGACGAATTTCCAGGTCGGCCTCCAGATGCCGCATCTGCGCGGTTCCGGCCTCGATCTCGTTGTTCACGGCTTCCCGCTGCCGCGCCAGTTCCGCCTGGCGCGCCTGGGCCTCGCGCTTACGCGTAAGCGCCAGGAAACGCGTCTTCAAGGTGCGATCGCCATCCAGCCCGAAGTAGCGCTGCGCCACCTCGGCCTGCACGCCCAGCTTGTCCAACTGCCGGCCGAGTTCCTCACGGATGTCGAAAACCCGGTCGAGATTCTCCCGTGTGTCGCGCAAGCGCGACTCGGTTTCGCGACGCCTCTCCTTGTACTTGGACACCCCGGCCGCTTCCTCCAGGTAGCCGCGCAACTCTTCCGGCTTGGCCTCGATGATGCGCGAGATCATGCCCTGCTCGATGATGGCGTAGGCGTCTCCCCCTAAACCGGTGCCGAGAAACAGGTCGGCCATGTCGCGCTTGCGTACCTGGACGTTGTTGATCCAGTAACTGGAGTCGCCGCTGCGAGTGAGCATCCGCTTCACCGCAATCTCGGCGTATTGCGACCACTGCCCTGCGGCGCGGCCATCGCCGTTGTCGAACAACAGTTCCACCGAGGCCCGATTGGCGGGGCGGCGCCCGGAGGAACCATTGAAGATCACGTCCTGCATGGAAGCGCCGCGCAGTTCGCGCGCCTTGGATTCGCCCAGCACCCAGCGCACAGCGTCGATCACA
>CAISDD010000398.1 GCA_903883985.1 uncultured Pseudomonadota bacterium
CGACGGCATGGCGTCACTGGAAACTTTCGATGCAGTTGGTGGCGGACCATCTGAACGGTGCCGCGTGAATTGGCGACATTTAGCGAGCATCGGCGGCGGTGCTGCATCGGCTGCGGGAATGCGAGGAAAAAGCCAGGTTTTTGGCGTGCAACACATCGGGGCGTTTGCTCTACTATTTCGGCTATCTTCTGGACAGCGTTGTGAGCAGGTGACCGAGCCGGCATCCAGCGTTTCCTTGACCCGTCAAACCCGCACCTGAGCACGACTCACGGCGGGTTTATTGTTTCTGGATTCCCATGCCCGGCCTCCATATTGACTATCGCCCGATCGAGTCGCTAATCCCCTATGCCCGCAATGCGCGCACGCACAGCGAGGAGCAGATCGCCCAGATCGCGGCCAGCATCCGGGAGTTCGGCTTCAACAACCCGATCCTGGTCGATGGCCAGCGCGGTGTCATCGCCGGCCATGGCCGCATCCTCGCGGCGCGCAAGCTGGACATGACGAATCTGCCAGTTATCGAATTGGCGCACCTGACCGAGACGCAGAAGCGCGCCTTCATCCTGGCCGAGAACAAACTCACCGAGCGTGCAGGCTGGAACGATGAATTGCTGTCTCTGGAACTGGCGGATATGGAGGCGGCTGGCTTCGATCTCGATCTCACCGGTTTCGACGATGGCGAAATCCAGTCCCTCCTGGCCGCCGATGAGCAGGAATCCAAACCGGACGATGCCGCCGACGAGGTGCCCGAGGCCTCCGTCACACCGGTATCGCGGCCCGGCGACCTATGGCAACTGGGCAAGCACCGGCTGATCTGCGGCGATGCCGCCGATCCGATGGTGATCCAGGCTCTGATGGCTGGCGAACAGGCTACGCTGTGCTTCACCTCTCCGCCCTATGGCAACCAGCGTGACTACACGAACACCATTGTCGATTGGGATGGCCTGATGCAGGGCGTGTTCGCCCGACTGCCCATAGCCGCCGATGGCCAGGTCCTGGTCAACCTCGGCCTGATCCACCGCGACAATGAGGTCATCCCGTATTGGGACGGCTGGCTGTCCTGGATGCAGTCCCAGGGCTGGCGACGCTTTGCCTGGTACGTCTGGGACCAGGGGCCTGGCATGCCCGGCGACTGGAATGGACGCCTGGCGCCCAGCTTCGAATTCATCTTCCATTTCAACCGCGAGTCTCGCCGGCCCAACAAAATCGTGCCCTGCAAGCATGCCGGCCAGGATTCACACCTGCGCGCCGATGGCTCATCGACCGCGATGCGCGGCAAGGACGGCGAGGTCGGTGGATGGTCCCATGCCGGTCAACCGACCCAGGACACCCGCATCCCAGACAGCGTCATCCGCATCATGCGGCACAAGGGCAGGATCGGTCAGGACATCGACCACCCGGCAGTGTTTCCGGTGGCGCTGCCAGAACACATCCTGGAAGCGTTCTCGAACGCGGGCGACGTGGTGTTCGAGCCCTTCAACGGTTCCGGCACGTCCATGCTCGCAGCACAACGCGCCGGTCGGCGATGCCGGGCCATCGAGATCGCGCCCGAATACGTGGACGTGGCGATCCGCCGCTTCCGGCAGAACCATCCCGATGTCGCCGTCACCCTGGCCGCCACCGGACAGTCATTCGATGAGGTCGGTATCGAACGTACCGCAGGCGAGGTGGGGCATGACTGAACTGCGCCAGCCGGTGGCCGGCATCCAGATCGAGATGCGCCCCCTCGATGTCCTGATTCCGTACGCCCGCAACGCCAAGCAGCACTCGGATGTGCAGGTGGCGCAGATTGCCGCCAGCATCCGTGAATTCGGCTGGGGTGCGCCCATCCTGGTGGATGGACAGAACAATGTGATCGCCGGCCATGGGCGCCTGCTCGCAGCCCGCAAACTCGGGCTTGCAGAGGTGCCGGTGGTGCCGATGGCGCACCTGACCGACATCCAGCGTCGCGCCCTGATCCTGGCCGACAACAAGATCGGCGAAAACGCCGGATGGGATGCCAAACTCCTGGGCCTCGAACTGGCCGGATTGATGGAGGCCGGTTTCGACCTGGAACTGACCGGCTTCTCTGCGGAGGAATGGGATGCCCTGATTGCCGGTGATGAAGGTGGCAAGGAAGGCTTGACCGACGAGGACGCGGTCCCCGAGGTCGAGGAGGTGCCGATCTCCCGTAGTGGCGATGTCTGGCTGCTGGGTGAGCATCGGCTGCTCTGCGGTGATGCCACCAAAGCCGATGACTACACG
>CAISDD010000399.1 GCA_903883985.1 uncultured Pseudomonadota bacterium
AGGCCGAAGTGCTGGAACTCAAGGCGGCCATCGATGCCCCGGCCAAGGGCGTGGTGATCGAGTCTCGCCTCGACCGCGGCCGGGGTCCGGTGGCCACGGTGCTGGTGCAGTCCGGCACCTTGAAGCGCGGCGATGTCATCCTGGCCGGTTCCGCTTTCGGTCGCGTGCGCGCCATGCTGGACGAGGACGGCAAACAGATCAATTCGGCCGGCCCTTCCATCCCAGTGGAAATCCAGGGTCTGTCCGATGTGCCGGGCGCGGGCGTGGATGTGTTGGTGCTGCCGGATGAGAAGAAGGCGCGTGAAATCGCCTTGTTCCGCCAGGGCATGTTCCGCGATGTCAAACTCGCCAAACAGCAGGCGGCCAAGCTGGAAAATATCTTCGAGCAGATGGGCGAGGAAGAGGTCAAGACCTTGCCGTTGATCCTGAAGGCCGATGTCCAGGGCTCCTACGAAGGTTTGGCCCACGCGCTGAACAAGCTCTCCACGGCCGAGGTGAAGGTGGTCCTGGTGCATTCCGCCGTAGGCTCCATTTCCGAGTCCGACGTCAACCTGGCCATCGCCTCCAAGGCGGTGATCATCGGCTTCAACGTGCGCGCAGATGCCCAGGCGCGCAAGCTGGCCGAGTCCGCCGGCGTCGACATGCGTTACTACAACATCATCTACGAAGCCGTGGATGTGGTGAAGGCCGCGTTGGGTGGTCTGCTGTCTCCGGAAAAACGGGAAAATGCGCTGGGTCTGGCTGAAATCCGCCAGGTGTTCCGCATCACCAAGGTGGGCGCGGTCGCCGGCTGTTTCGTGCTCGATGGCATGTTGAAGCGTACCGCCAGGGTTAGGGTGCTGCGCAACAACGTGGTGGTGCACGACGGTGAGCTCGATTCGCTCAAGCGCTTCAAGGATGACGTGAAGGAAGTGAAAGGGGGATTCGAATGCGGTCTCTCCCTCAAGAATTTCAACGACATCGAAGAAGGCGATCAGCTCGAATGTTATGAGGTGGTCGAGGTGGCGCGGACGCTGTAGAAACAGCGAGTGGCATGCCGCTGCCGGTTTGCCACTCGCTACTTGCCACTCGCCACTCGCCCAATATGCCCAACCAAAGAAACCGCCGCGTCGCCGAACAAATCCGCCAGGAGCTGGCATCCATACTCATGCGCGAGATGAAAGACCCTCGCGTGACTGGCGTCACCTTCACAGCCGTGGATGTGACGACGGACCTGGAGCATGCCAAGATATGGTTCACCGTGTACGGCGCCGACCATGAAGTCGCGCGCCTCGGACTTGCGCGCGCCTCCGGCTTCCTGCGCAGCGAACTCGCACAACGCATGAGCTTGCGCACCGTGCCCAAGCTCACCTTCGTCTACGATGCCTCTGTGGAACGCGGCGCCCACTTGTCCGGGCTGATCGACCAGGCCGTGGCGGAAGATATCAAGCACCACCAGGGCGAAGAACCGGAAAATATCGGTTGACTCTGTCAGCCAGGGCGGATGCGTGACGGGCGATTTACCACTCGAATCGGTGTAACTGCTCCTGTCCTTCCAGGTTGCGTGCTTGATTCCGTAGTTGGCCTTGCCGTGGAAGCGGGCTTGCCATGCACCGTCAGGCTTGTATCGCGGGCAAGCCCGCTCCTACTGGGCTTACCTGGGTTTAGCCGAGTGGTGAATGCCAGGTTCTACTAAGTGATGCTGCGAAACAGATTTGGTTTGCCACCGGGCTCCCTCACCCTGCCCTCTCTCGAAGGGAGAGGGTTCCACCCTCTTCACCCTCCGGGGGAAGGGCCGGGGATGAGGCCTGCGCCGGCAGCTTGTTGAAGGCAAAATGAGTTACGCGGCATTAGCTACCTGGTTTCCTGTCAGTTACGAAGTGCCCAACGGAGGAGTTAAGGATGAATAAAATCGTCCGGCGCGCCATCTCCGGCGTGCTGTTGCTGGACAAGGTTGCTGGTTTTACCTCCAACGCCGCCTTGCAAAAAGCCAAGTGGCTCTACCGTGCGCAAAAGGCCGGTCACACCGGCACTCTCGATCCCTTCGCCACCGGCCTCTTGCCACTGTGTCTGGGTGAGGCCACCAAGTTTTCGCAATTCCTGCTCGACGCCGACAAGGTCTACCGCGCCGAAATTCGTCTCGGTGTGCGTACCGACAGCGGTGACCTGGATGGAGTAGTGATCGCACAACGGCCGGTCGATGTCGATGAAGCGGCCCTGCGTCAGGCGCTCTTGCGTTTCCTGGGCGAAATCGATCAGGTGCCGCCCATGCACTCCGCGCTTAAGCATGCCGGTCGCCCTCTCTACGAATACGCCCGCCAGGGGATAGAGATCGACCGCCCGGCGCGCCGCGTCACCGTATTTGATCTGGAACTGGAAAGCTTCGACGGTGTGATGGCCCGTGTGCGCGTGCATAGCAGCAAGGGTTTCTATGTGCGTTCCCTGGCAGATGACTTGGGTGAAGTCCTCGGCTGCGGCGCCCATCTTTCCGGTCTCGACCGCCTCAAGGTCGGTCCCTACCATCTCGAGGATGCCATCACCCTGGAGTCTTTGGCGGAACTCGGCGAAGCAGAGCGCGATGCGCTACTCCTGCCCGCCGACAACCTGACCCTAGACCTGCCCCGCATCGATCTCGACCTGGAAGCCACCTGGCAGGTCAACCACGGCCAGTCGATCTGGCGCGCCGGTCTGCATGTGGGTGAGTTGCTGCGCCTTTATGCCTCGGACGGACGTTTTCTCGGTGTCGCCCTGGTCGATGAGGAAGGCCGGGCCTCACCCAAGCGCTTGCTGGCAAGCGAGTCGATCACCGATCATCGCGCGTCTTGACGTGGCGCAGGACCAGGGCGACCAGCGCATCCGGGTCGATCGGCTTGACGATATGCCCCACCATGCCCGCAGCGAGGCAGTGTTCCAGTTCCAGGGCGAAGACGTGGGCCGTCTGGCCGATGACGGGCAGATCGGGAGCCAGCGCCAATATCTGGCGCGTCGCCTCGAACCCGTTCATCACCGGCATCTGGATATCCATCAGCACGATGTCATAGGCTCCAGGGCCATCTTGCCGCACCCGCTACACTGCCTCGCGGCCGTTGCCGGTTACCACCACAGCACCGTCCTCGCCGAGATTTTCTTCCAGCAGCCTCTGATTGATGGGCTCATCCTCTGCCACCAGGATGGAAATCCCTGCCAGGGGCTTATGGGTCACGGTTGACGCCGCAACTTCATGGGCTGGCGCTGCTGCCTGGGCTTCGACTCGGATGTACGGCAGGCTGAACTCGAATCTGCTGCCCATGCCGGGCTGGCTTTGCACACGAATCTCCCCCCCAAGGAGTTCCGCGATGCGCTTGCTGATCGCCAAGCCCAGGCCGGTGCCACCATATTTCCGGGTCATCGATCCGTCCGCCTGCTCAAAGGGTTGGAATAAGTGGTCCAGATGCTCATCGCTCATGCCGATGCCGGTGTCCGTCACCGTAAAAACCAGTATCTCCTCCTGGCGGGATAGGGATAGGGAGAGGGTGACATGGCCGGATGCGGTGAACTTGACCGCATTGGAGAGCAGGTTGAGCAGTACCTGGCCCAGGCGCATCGGATCGCTCAAACAGGTTTCCGGCAGGTCCGGGGCGAGCTCCACTCGCAGTTCCAGGTGCTTGGCATAAGCCTGTTCGCGAACGATCTCGACGGCGTGGTCGATGACCTGGGCCAGTACGGTTTCGGTCTGCTCGACGCGAAGCTTGCCGGCTTCGATCTTGGAGAAATCGAGAATTTCGTTGATGACGCCCAGCAGTCGCTTGCCCGAAGTCCGGATCTTGTCGAAGGCATCTCGCGCCTTGTCGCTGTTCTGATAGTTGCGATAACCGATCTCGGCGAAACCCAGCACGCCATTGATCGGCGTGCGGATCTCATGGCTCATGTTGGCCAGGAATTCACTGCGCATCCTGGCCAGGTTTTCGGCGGCGCTCAGGGCTTGTTCGCGTGACTGGGCCGCAGCACGCTGTTCGCTTACATCGACGAAGCTGACGACGGCGCCGATCACTTTTTCGTCCTGGAGCATGGGGTGCATGGCATACATGACCGGCACCGGGTGGCCATCGGCGTGCCAGTAGACTTCGTTGTCCACGCGAACTTTCAAACCCCGAAGCAAGGCATGGTGGCTGGGACAGGTTTCTACGGGGTAGGGACTGCCGTCTGGTCTGCTGTGGTGGAAGACGGCGTGGGCGGACAGGCCGATGACCTGCTCGGTGCTGTAGCCCAGCAGGGTGCTGGCAGCGGGGTTGATGAAGGTGATCATGCCATCGGTATCGACGCCATAGAGACCGTCCGCGCTGGATTGAAGGATATGGCTGGCGCGGGCATCCGTCTCCATCAGGGCTGAGGTGCGCTGTTGCACCAGTTCTTCGAGGTGGCGGCGGTACTGTTCCAGTTCGGCTTCGGCATGCACACGTTCGGTGATGTCGATGAATCCCCACAGGGACTCACCCGACTCCGGATCGAGCATCGCACCTATGAGATCGACCCAGATGAGGCGGCCATCGCGACGTACATGCTCGATCTGGGTGCGAAAGACCTGTCCGGCCAGCAGAACGGGGTAAGCCGCAGCGCCGAGAGTCTGGTAAGCCTCCTCGCTGGAGTAAATGCAACGGGACGATTTTCCAACGAATTCGCCCTTTGCATAGCCCAGCATCGCTTCTAACGCGGGACTGGCCCAGAGTATCGTGCGGTTCCTGATCTTGGCCAATCTGACCATTCCATGGTCCAGGATCGCGCCCTGCTCGGACAGCAGACGCTCCAGGCGATGCTGGGTCTGCTTGAGTTCCGTGATGTCATAAAGCGCGACCAGGTGCAGTTTCGACTCGGCCAGGGGGGCCGCACTCGCCATCATGCTGCGATCCAAGCCGTTCCGGCTGCGAATGCGCACCTCCAGCGGCTCGAACGGCGTGCTGCTGCCCAGGTGTCGTTCGATGTGTTCTTGCCAGTTGCCGATCACCCACGCTCGGTAGGCGGGGTCGGGATAGGCCTTGGGCCACCAGTCCGCCAGCGTGGGGATGTCTTCACGGCTGTAACCAAAAGTCCTGATGAATGCGGCGTTGAGGTAGGTGATATTTTGCAGATCGTCATTGATCGAGAGCGGAACCGGGGAC
The DNA here is from genome assembly GCA_903883985.1 of uncultured Pseudomonadota bacterium. Classification (GTDB taxonomy): domain Bacteria; phylum Pseudomonadota; class Gammaproteobacteria; order Burkholderiales; family Thiobacillaceae; genus PFJX01. The sequence goes on from CAISDD010000399.1 coordinate 5,115, forward strand.
GCTTCGATGATCGCCCGGAAACGCATCTCGTTCTCGCGCAAGGAGGCAGTGAGCTCCCTCGCGATATTTTCCGCGCGGCGGCGCGTATTGATGAGCGCCCAGGTGATCGCGATCAGCAACAGGCTGATGAGCAGGATGCCGGTGGAATTGGCCCAGGGCGGCTCGAAGTTGCTTGCAGCGGCAAAGCCTGGCAGCGAACGGGTGCGCACGGTCCAGATGTGGCCACCGAGGTCGAGCCGGGCCACTCGGGTGAACTGGCCCGGCGCTGCCTGCTCGATCTTGCCCGCCCCGCTGTCATAGAGCAGCCTGTCGGCCAGGAGGCCATCGCCGTCGAAGATTTCCAGGCGAATGTTGTCGAGTTCTCCACGGGTCATACCCTCGATCAGGTCATTCATGCGGTAGGGGCTGTAGACCCAACCGACCAGGGCGGCCCGGCGTTGTTCTACCGACAGTGGCAGGACAGCGTTGGCGTAAACCGGGTAATAGGCCAGGACGCCTGCTTGCACATTGGTTTGCGTCTCCTGCAACAGCTTGACCTTCCCGCTGTAGGTGATGGAGCCGGTGTCGCGAGCCCGTTCCATCGCCGCGCGGCGCTGTGTCTCGGTGAGCATGTCGTAGCCGAAGGCGCGCAGATTTCTTCCGCTGAACGGTTCAAGAAAGAGGATGCTGCTATAGAGCGCGCGCGTGCTGGCCGGTTTGATCCCATATTCCGGAAAACCTTCGCGATGCAGACTTTGAATGTGGGCGTCGAGTTGGCCTGGTCGGATTTGTAGCGCAAATCCGACTCCCTGAATTCCCTGGTAGGATCGGACGAGATCCAGTTTTTCGACGTAGCGTCGCCACCCGCGCCGCGACACGGAGTCCGTGGCGGCGAACAACCCGGCGCTGCCGCGCAGTATTTGCGCATAGGCAAGCATATGCCATTCCATCTGGGCGCCGATGCGCTCGCTCTCCAGCCGAAACCGCTCTTCCAGGGTATTTTGGCGGCGCTGGTCGAGTTCAATCCAGACCAGGCCCAGGGACAGGAGTGACGCCAGCAACACGGCGATGGCCGGAAGGTAATGCCAACGGTGCAGACGAGGCTCTTGAGCAGGGGTGCCAGGAAACATATTGGCTGTGGCTGGAACGGTTATCGGGCCGCCGGCCAAAGACGTAAGGAAGGTGGGTCTCGATGATAGGACTGAACGGCACGGTAGTGTGCCGTTCCTGTGAGTAGGGTCACAGTCTGGCAGCGATGTTAAGCCTGGAAGCCACAGATCTGAACCTGGGCCGATGGCCCAGGCTGGTATGGTGGTGCGCCTTTGGCGCGAAAAGGGTAACTACTCAATAAGTCACGGCATAGTGCGGTCAGCTAACCCACCCCAGGCAGGTTGAAGAAGCCCCGGCGAGTCCCTGTAGCGCAGGCATCCTTGCCTGCGTCTTTGAAAACAGCCGGCCGGAAGCCGGCGCTGCCGCGATGATTTCTTTTTGAAGCCACGGGTTGAAGCGTGCTTCTTGAG
>CAISDD010000400.1 GCA_903883985.1 uncultured Pseudomonadota bacterium
CGCTGGAGCGTCCAAAACTGCGTTCCCACGCTGGAGCGTGGGAACGATAAACCCCCTTCCCCCTCCGGGGGAAGGGCCGGGGATGAGGGTCTGCGCCGGTAGCTTAATCGTATCGGCTTTTTTCGCGCCTTGCCGGATGCCGCGCCGTGACTGGCCGGAGGGGACACCGGCGCTAGCTCTGACAAAGATCCCGACGTGTCTGCGCTACCGCTGGCGCGACGATACCGATTTCCGCTACCCTCAGCGCTTTTCGACTCTTGGGCTGCTCTGTGTTGCCTCTCATACGCCAACGTTTTCTTGCTCTGTGCGCTGCGACTCTGAGCTCTGCGATTCCCGCATGGGCCGGCCAAGGTTTGCTCGTGCCTGGCGATGGTTCTCTATGGGGTTGGGGCAGCAACGATTACGGCCAGCTCGTGCCGACAGGATCGGCAAGGTTGGACACGCCGCAAAAGCTGGAAGGCATGGATTGGCGCCAGGCCGACACGGGGAGACGACATAGCCTCGCGCTATCTCGTGGTGGCCAGGTATGGGCTTGGGGTGACAACGGCGCCAGCCAACTGGGTCTTGGCGACAGCAGGCCGCGATCCGCGCGAAGCCACGTACCGGGCTTACCACGAATCACGCAAGTGTCCGCTGGCGCGCTGCATTCCCTGGCCTTGGACGACGCGGGTGAGCTTTGGATCTGGGGTGGCAATCTGGTCGGGCAACTAGGGATGGCGCCCGCCGGTCTGTTTGAATGGCGCGCCAAGCCTGTGCGGGTAGGTAATCTGCCGCGAATCCGGGCGATCGCTGCGGCTGGGTCGCGGAGCGCGGTACGGACTGAAGATGGCCGCATATTCGTCTGGGGGGCCGGGGTGCTCAAGCCGACTCTGGCCATTCCCGCCCAGGCAGGAGGCGGCCTGGGCGGGAACGACCCGGGTAATTGGACCTGGCCGGTAGGGGCGAATTGGCGGGCGCTGGCATCAAAACTGGGCAAATCGCCTGACAGCATCGACCCGAAGGTCGCCATTCTGGCCGGCAGGCTGACCCGTTCTGCCAAGCCGGTTGCCGGAGCCAGTGTCCAGGCGGCGGGGCATTTCTGCGCAGAAACAGGCCAGGATGGCAGATTCCTTTGCGTACTGCCGGCCAGTCGGGAGACTATCCTTGCTGCTTACGAAGGCGGCAAGCAGATTGCAACCCGCACATTGGCTTCGCTGCCCGGCGCTCGCGTGACCGAAGTCGACCTTCCGCTGCAAATTGAGCCTCTCACCCTCTCAAGCCACGGAGAGCCTGATACCCGTGGGGTACGCATGGACGTTCCGGTTCACGCCGAATCGCCGCCTGCTGCCAAGCCAGGTGCCGCGACAAAACCGACTCTGGAGAAACGCACCGAGGCTAAGAACCCTGTACAGACCAAGCTTGGCGAGGCCACAACCTTGCTCTCGACCTCACCCCCGACCTTAGCATTACCAGCCGTCCCTGCCACCGCCCTTCCCTCCCCTGCGTTGGCAGCTAACTCCCGCTCAACGACGGCAACCACGTGGCGACCGGTCCAGCAGCACGTCAAGGGGGTGCAGACCACATTGCAGATCAGCGGAACCGTCTCCTTAGCGGGATACGAAGAGATTTTCCGGCGCAAACTCGCCAATGTGATCCTATCAACCGAAGGTGGGCAATGCAGCTCCAGCGAAATTGGCGGCCACTTTCGCTGTTCGGTGCCCTCGGGCTGGTCTGGCCGCATAGTGGCCCACAAGTTGAATTACCTCTTTTCTCCGAGTTCCCTCGCTTTCCGCAGCCTGCAAGAAGATCAGCCTCACCAGGACTTCGAGGCCACCTATGATCCTTGATTCCTCAGTTGATCGCTCATTTTCCCTCGTGAGACCCCATGCATATTGAGGTTTGCGCCTTCGATCACGCTCACCCTTTGGGTGAACCCGCTACGCACCCGATTGCACGGCAGGCGACGCCTGGCTGCGTTGCTCCTCCTTGCAGGGAGCGACCATGCGCGTCGTCGCGCCTTGCCAGACAGCTCGCCAGACGCACACTCGGGCGTGTTCAACTGAGGATTCAAGGATGATCCAGGAAGGAATTGACATGCAATCCAAGCTGATCCGACTCTATGCGCGCAGCGTTTCCGTGGAAGTGCCGGACATGCTGTCGTTGCCGCGGCTGGCCGTGCAGCCGAACATCGGCGTGGATTTGCAGACGGACGTGCGGTCCGCCTGGCCAGGACATGTGGAATGCACCCTCACCGTGGCGCTACACGCCACCTTGCAGGGCCAGACCATGTTTATGATCGAGGTGGCCCAGTCGGGCATTTTCGCGCTGCCCCCTATTTCCCATGAGGAGTTGACCACTTTCGCGCGCAAGGACGCGGCTTCGACCCTGTTTCCTTTTGTCCGCGCCCATCTATCCGCCCTGGCCGTATGCGCCGGCTTCCAGTCTATCATCCTCGACCATATCGATTTCGACGCCCTGATCACCCGTTTGCGCCAAGGCCAGCCGGTGCGAAGCACACCCGCACCGCCTGCCGAGCCTGAACAGCCTGAACAGCAGGCTACGCCCAAGGAGGCCCAACCGCCCTCTCCCCTGCCTACCGCTACGGCACCCGATCTTGCCGCGGAAGCGGCGCCAGTAGAGGCTGCCGCCAAGTCCACGGATAGGCACCTAATCGGGCTGGCAATACTCCTGCTTGCCGGCGCACTCTGCTTCTATGCGCTGCAATCGGCACTACTGTCCCACAAATCCACGCACGGAGCGGCCAGCACAGCACCGGCACCGGCACCGGCACCAGTCACGGAAGGCGTGGTTCACGCCTTGTTTACCTCTGCGGCACGCCTGCGGGAGCAGGCACCGGGAAGCTATACTTTGGAGCTAGGAGAGGTGCTCGATCTGGGCCTGCTAGCCGGCACCGTTGATTTAAAACGCCAGGTCTATTTGATCCGCACCGAGCAAGGACGCCTGATGCTCTTGTACGGAACCTTCCCGAACAAGGCCCTGGCGCAGATGGCGGCGGCGGAAGTGCCCCCCCGCGTGGCGGCCAAACTGCGCGCCACCCTACGCGTGCTGCGCACGGAAGAAGTCGGAAAGCGCTAAGTGATGCTGCGAAACAGATTTGGTTTCGACAGGTTACTTATGCCGTGACTTATTGAGAAGTTACCCATCCTGAGCTGTGAGCTTGTCGAACAGTCGAAGCATGCTACTCTGTCGGTGGGCCAGTTGGCTTTGATGGGATGCCAAATCAGTTCCGCTGATACACTTATCTGTCTTTCCGCTCCGCCGGCACTGTAGTTGGACTACGGGTCTACTTCAGTGCAGGATTGGGGCTCCGGTGGCAGCAGGCGAAACCGGGGCCGCGTGCAGCAAGCCCCAGTCGATTTTACGCACCACGTCCACGAGCAGTGTGTTGATGCTGGCCAGCAGTTTGGCGTCGAGATTCACAGTAAGCGAGAGGCCAGTGGCTGTGGCCAGCGTGAACGCAGTGAACTCGCCCTCGGTTCGCAGCACCAGTTGTGCCGCCAGCAAGGCTTGCTGGCCCAGCGGATAGAATTGGGGGAGGCTGTCGAAGGGTGTCTGGTAATCGGATTCGGCCGCGTGCAATTCCCGTCGCACGTCGGTGACGGCCGCCGGCGGCATGCCGACGAAGCGGAAAGCGTCTGCCTCACCGCCGTAGGCGACCTTTTCCAGGTCGCCCAGAGACGCCAACAGGCGGGCCACCAGGGCCCGTGTCAGCCAGAAGCCGACCTCGGCCCGGTCGAGCGTGTTGATCTTGAGCAGGAGGCGGTCTTCCCCCGGCTGGTAGGTGATATTGACCTGATTGATCTTCACGCCGACGGGGCCTGCCGCATTACGGGCGGGCAGATGTCTTGTCGACCAGCCGGGAGATGTTGCTCAGGGAAATAAGATGGGCATAGATCCAGCTCAGCTCGCCGGATTTCAACAGGCCCTCCGCCTTGTCTGCGGCCAGATTCATCAGCTTGCTTTCATCCACAACCCACAGGCCGTTCAGGAGATAGTTGCGACCATCGTTCATCTCGACCTTGGCAGACAGCTCGGTCATCAGTTCCAGTTCCTGGATGCGCTGGGAGAAGGCTTCGGTGCGCTTGAAATGGAACTGATACTGGTTGAGAAAACCCAGGGCATGCTCAAGGAAAGGCGTGTTCTTGCCGTCCGCATCGAACAAGGGCTGGCCATCCTCGTTATTGAACGCCGAACTCGCTTCATCGATGCAAACCGAAAGATCGGAACCGCCGGTATCGGCCAGAACGAATGGGTAACGGCGCACGAAGGCAGGAAGGTAACGGGCGTCCCACTTGCCCTCGGCATCGACGAACAGGTTCTCGTTGTCGCGAAACCCGAGTAGGGCGACAGGCAACAACTTCTCACCGGTTTTCGCGAACACCACGGCGTATTCCTTGCAGGCCTCGGCGAACTCGATGCCGGTCAGGGCAACGGAATTGGTATTGGCGGCAAAGCCAAAGCTATCGACGCTGCCAATTTTGGTGGCCTTGTGCGCATCGCGGTTGACGATGACAGGCTTTTCGTAAAACAACAAACTGGGCATGAACGTCTCCTAAAAGTGGCAAGTTGATAAACTTTCGCATTGTGACAGCCTCTGCGGAAAAAAGACAGCCCGCAGAGCCTCCGCAAACCAGACTTCACTGACCCAGCAGGATGCTGACCGTCACCGGAGTTTTTGGTGCGGGAGTGGACTTGGGATCGACAAACCAAACTCGGTTGTTCTCACCACCAGGAGAAGCATTGTCGAAGATGGCATCCGGATCGTGGTATAACGCGACGATAGACCCCCCCAGTTGGGACATGAAGCGCCCCTGATTGACACGTGAGCCGGTGTAAACCCACTGCAAGGGCTGCAATTCCTGGGGCTGTCCTTCTGCGACCTTGGACAACCAGCGCTCCGGCTCCACGCGGCTGCCGTCGCTTAGCGACAAACGTATCCTGACATGATCCCCCTGCGGCAATTCCTTCGCGCCCTGGTGAGCCAGGGGCTGATCGGTCCCATGGAAATTCAGCAGCAAACAGGCCAACTGGATATCGTAGGGATCAACCGCAGTGCGCAGCAAACTTTCATGAGTCTTACCGCCCTGGCGCACGAGCAAGTATTCCAGCAACCCTTGGGCCATGTTCACTTCGGCGGGGAAGGCGAGCGTGCCAGCCGCATTGTCAACGGTCACCAATCCTACCTGCCAGCGGCCATCGGCGAGTCGTACCAGGTGCGGCTCGGACTTCCCGCCGACCTCCTGCACGGAGATGCCAGTTAACGCGCGCGGAGGGGTGGCGACCGGTTCCTCGGCGTATCCAAGACCGGCGATAGCCAACAGGCACAGACCGCCGATACGCAGGCAATATTTGAGCATCATTGGAGGCACAAGCAAGTTCCCGAAGCAGAAGCGGTGAGTGTAGCAGAAGCTATAATTTCCGCGCCAACGGCGCACCAACATCCTAGCCTGGGGCAACGCCCCAGCAAGGTAGCAAGCTAGGACGGAAAAGCGGTTTTTCGCGCCTTCCGCCGGATGTTAGTCATTTGGCGGATAACGCCGGCTACGCTTGCTTACCACAAGAGACCGTGGATGTTGGGCTTCCTGCCGTCAGCCCAAGCTACGCTTGCTTTCTAAGACAACGGGTTGAAGTGTGCTTTTTGAGAGTGCAACTACTTACTGCACCAGGACGCTCAGTTCATACGTGCCGTTGGAGTTCGGCGTGTGGCCGGCGAGAGGCTGGTGGCTCAGCTCGAATCCATCGGCCCAAACCGTGCCGGTAGGGGCACCAGCAAAATTTACTCTCAGATTACTGGACTGACCTGCAGCCAGGGGTTGCGCCAACCCAAACTGAGCATCGCTGGTGTTCAGGTACATCACGTAAACTGACTGAGCCAATTTGTTGGTTAAGGTTGCCTGGCCGTCACTACCGACGGTCAGCACCAAGTCGGCCGCCAGGGCCGGAGTGGCGAGAATGGCGCCGACAGCCAGAGGAAGAAGAAACTTGCGTAAAGATTTCATGATTTGGAACTCCTATCTAGTCCCCCGAAAAGCCGTCGCCGGCTTTCGGGAGCATGGGGATCAATTGGCGCAAAGACCCGTGCCGCGTGGAACGGAACTGAGCAACTGACCGGAGACGCCTCCTGAGGTATACGAGATATCCCAGGTCATGGCACTCATGTCGGGAGCCGTGCTTCTAAATGTATAGCGAAAGTCCTGGTCGCTAGTCACGGAGTTCACGGAGTTCGCTTGTAGTGTGGCTCCACTCCAAGTCAGTCCACCGGTACTTGAGCCTACTCCATTTGCGATCAGTGTCATACCAGCGGGCTTGTTGGTCAGTGCGGCCGTGACAACAGTCGCAACAGCAGTGCCTTTGTTCTGTATTTTAAGCTTAAAGCCCTGAGTGAAAGTAGCTGTCGCCGGGGCGAAGGTCTTGACCGTAGCCACGTAGCAGATCGGTTGCAAGTTGGCCACCGTTACCGTCGCCAGGGTGGCACTCTGGACGGCAGTGGCTCCGCAAGTGTCGGTCACACGCAAACCGACGGTATGCTGTCCGACACTGTTGCCTATTAAAGCCGTTACGTTGGGGATGACCAATGTTGCATTGGAACCACTATGGGTGGCGTAGGCGCCACTGCCGTCCAGATCCCAGTCGTACTTCACGATGCGGTCCATGCCGGTAAAGGGCGAGCAGGCGCTATTCGCCGTAGCACTGTTGGCATCCGTGGAATTGATCCCGCTCAGCGTCAAGCTGCCGCCTTGAACCACGGTGTAGGGCCCGCCAGGGTTGGCCACCGGAGCGATGTTGACTGCGATAATATCTGCGTGCGTGGGGTTAAGAGGCAAAGTCAGCGACTTTACAGTCACTATGGCACTGCTGATGCCGGTCAGCACCGGGCTGCTGTTGTCCGTAACACGCAGGGCAGCCGCATAGGCACCGGCAGAGCCATACAGGCTGTTGAAAGTCGGCTTGATGCAGTGGCTGCTACCGCTCCAAGCTGTACCGTCGTTGAGGGCACAAGACGATATAGCATGGGGTGTGAACGTGATCCCATCAAAATTGGTGTCCCATTCATAGTTCACAATCAACTTACTAGTATCCGTGTGATACGAGTTCGAACCGTCGAAGGAGACATTGGTACCCGTCGACACCTGCTGAGCGATGCCCGCATCGGCCTGGGGTGGCGAGTTGGTCAGGCCACTGGAAAGAATCAAGGCACCGACACCTGCAGTAAATGTAGGATAATTGAAATAGCTCGTATCAGTCCAGTAGACACCACCAGTGCTGGTGTTGGCGCTGGCACCCGTATTGCCGTTTCCATCAAGCTGATTCGTAATCAACCAGTTGTTGTAATCGGTCTGCCAGTTAGCACTGCTGCCGCCATAGCCGGCGTATGTGCCAGTGCAAGCCGAACCGGTGTTAAGCGTCGTGACTCCGCTCATTTGCAAGCCTTTCTTCGCTCCGTACATACCATAGAAGAAGCCAAAGTTGCTGGCACTACAATAAGTGGCCCCAAGACGGGCGAGAGCATTTGCCTTGTTGCCACCGCCACCGGCGTAAGCCATCTCGGCGACACCGCCGGCTGTCAGGGCGAAACTTCCGCCTGTACCACTAGTGTTGCAACCGGAGTAGAAAAAACTGCCATCGCTCCCCTGGTTGCAATTCACCCACGATTGCACCCCGTTCAACAGTGACGCCAGGCTTATGCTGGGCGAGCCGGTGATGCCCCAGTCTTCGGCGGCATGCAGCGCCAGAGTTACCCAGGGAGACGAGGAACCATCACCCGTTGCCTCACCCGGAACGTAATGCCAGGCGTACTGGTCGTTCCGTCCGTCGGCAAACAAGTTGACGTATTTCTGCACGATCCAGGTATACGTCTGGTTCTTAACCGTGGCGTCAGCGGCACAACTGGCGATTCGTGTTTGATCCTGAGAGCTGACGAACGACATGGCATTGATGGCGTTGCTGTAGTACCTGTTACTACGAACGAAAACATAACCATTGCTACGACTGTTCTGACTACTCGAGTAGATCAGCGAATTCTCCATATAGTTGAGACCGTTATTCACCGTATCGGCATAGATGTCCGTCGTGACGCTGTTCTTGGCACGGTGACCGAAATTCTGGAAGGCCAAGACAGCGAACGACGTCGCGGCGTCACCGTATTCATCAGAATTGTTTTTCCAATAAGCCGAGGTGCAACTGCCACCGCTGTACGGGGTGACCGTTCCAACGGTCTGATGCATGTAGAGGTATTTCAGTGCTCGCTGAACGGTCAGAGCCTTCTTCACCGCCGCAGACACAGAAACCACATCGACCTTGATCGTGGTCGTAGCTGCACCGTTGTTGGTGTCATGCACCGTCAGGGTGACCGTGTAACTACCGGTCTTGGTGTAAGTATGCGTCGTGTAGACATTGTTCCTGGATGCCACCGCTTGACCGGTCAGTGCCGCTGTACCGTCACCAAAATCCCAGTCAGCGGTATACGTTCCGCAACCGCCGCCGCAGGAATAGACCCGGCCCCACAGCTCCGTACTACTGTTCGGCCAGACGTAGGGCAGGCTGTCCCACTGGTTGACCAGCACCTTGGTGCCGTTCGGCATGCCGATCACTGTCGGTACCGCATACGCGCTCATCGAGACCAGCCACACCAGGCAGGCCGCAAACGCCGCTCCTAAATATCGAACTCTCATGCCATCACCTCACGATTATTGAACACCCACACAAGTACCGAGACGGAAAGTTCTCGCTTCACCAGTTTAGCAACAAACCATAGTAGAAACTTTAGACCAGAGTAGAAAAAAGTCTAGGGCACCCCGAAAAAATTCCTCGTTCGACGTTCCCGCCCTAAACTGCCGCAAACTTGGTCAGAATGGCCAGTTTTTGTTCTCTGCCTTGGGCTCGGGAGCGGTCGTGGGAGCGGTCGTGGGCGCGGTCGTGGGAGCGGTCGTGGGAGCGGTCGTGGGCGCGGTCTTGGGCGCGGTCATGGGAGCGGTCTTGGGCGCGGTCGTGGGAGCGGTCATGGGAGCGGTCATGGGAGCGGTCATGGGAGCGGTCATGGGAGCGGTCATGGGAGC
>CAISDD010000401.1 GCA_903883985.1 uncultured Pseudomonadota bacterium
GGGCGGAAAAGCGGTTTTTTGCGCCTTCTGCCGGATGTTATTCATTTGGCGGATAACGCCGGCAAGAAGACGCCGGCTCATCCGCGCTACGCGGGCGAAGGGAAACAATTTCGCGAACACCATGAGAACACCATGACCAGCCCCAACAATACTACCGCCAGCCGCCAGCCGCCAGCCGCCAGCCGCCAGCCGCCAGCCGCCAGCCGCCAGCCGCCAGCCGCCAGATAGATGTCCCCTCGGGAATAAGTTCCCGCGCGTCTCACTCCTTTCACACCCCCACTCATAGCTTCATTCCACGCTCCGCCGCGTTCTGCGCTGGGGCGTTTTGTTTTTTCTACCGGGAGAAATTCATGCCTGTTGCTTCCCATGCCGCTCGCCTTTTCTGCATCGGCCTCCTCGCCGCCCTGTCATCGACTGCCGTCCTCGCCGGCCTGTCATCGACTGCCGTCCTGGCAGTCGATGCCACCAACAAGATCGGTATCACCCTGGTGGACATTCCGGCCGGCAGCTTTCTGATGGGGTCGTGCAAGGTGACGAGCGCCATGCAGGAAGAAAACAAGAAGCGTTCCTTCCTCGGCCAGGCGCCGCTCACCGCCAAGTGTCAGAACTCCGATTCCGACGCCAGCGACGCTGAAGCCCCGCAGCATCGGGTCAGCGTGCGTGCCTTCAAGATGGGCAAGACCGAGGTCACCCTGGGCCAGTTCAAGCAGTTCATCGCCGCCGCCGACCGCTCGGACCTCATCAACGACGAGTTCATGAAATACAACTCCTACGGCGACGACTTCCCGGTGGTTAAGGTGAGCTGGCATGACGCGCAAGACTTCATCAAGTGGCTGAACCAGACCCAGGGAGGCGGTTACCGCCTGCCCAGCGAAGCGGAATGGGAATACGCCTGCCGCGCCGGTGGCAATCACACCTACTGCGGCAGCAACGACCTGGATGCTGTCGGCTGGTATTCCGACAACAGCGGCAATAGCCAGCGCACGGTGGGCGGGAAACAGGCGAATGCCTTTGGTCTTTACGACATGAGCGGCAACGCCTGGGAGTGGGTGCAGGACTGTTGGCACGACAGCTACCGGGGTGCGCCCAGCGACGGCAGTGCCTGGACCCATAGTTGTACCGCTGATGTGCGCGGGCTGCGCGGTGGCTCCTGGGACGACAGCGCCAGGGGCGCCCGCGCCGCCGGCCGCGTCATCAGCACGCCCGACGGCCGGGGCATCAGCATCGGCTTGCGTCTTGCCAGGACCCGTTAAGCCCTACCCCTTTACCCCCTTACCCCTTGGCTCTGCGGCTGGAATTGAGCGCGGTGCTGGCGGGGGTTTGGGGGCGGCAGCCCCCAAGGAAAATTTTTCATGACTGAACCAAATCGTGCCCGCACTACCGGCCCGGCACTGGAAAAGTGGTACCAGTTCCTGTGCTGGCTGACGCCAACGGTGGAGAAGTTTCCCAAGACACAGAAGTTCGTCCTCGGCGACCGCATCCAGAACGGTGCGTTGGACGTGTTGGAACGCCTGATCGAGGCCACCTATAGCCGCCAGGCTGCGCCCTTGCTGGCGGCGGCGAATCTGGGTCTGGAGAAGCTACGCTTCCTGTTCCGTCTGGCTACCGAACTGAAACTTCTGGATTTGCGCCGCTACGAATTTGCCGCCCGCGCCATCGACGAAGTGGGGCGGCTAGTGGGCGGCTGGTTGAAGGTGCAGCGTGCTTAATGCCACCCCTGTAGGAGCGGGCTTGCCCGCGATTGACAACGTTTTGACCGCAGCAACGTGGAATTTCGCGGGCAA
>CAISDD010000402.1 GCA_903883985.1 uncultured Pseudomonadota bacterium
CTCTGAATTCTATGCTTTGTCTTGAGCGATGCTGGGAGCTTTGGTGCGCTAAAAACACGGCGGACGTCGAAAAAATCATTGAACTAGAAGGGACTAACAATCGGGTCTTCATTGAAGCCTATGGCCTCAAAGGCGTGCTTTCTGCGGAAGTCTCGGAAGATTCGATTACTTTGGTGCGCGCCGACCGTGAAAAGGATTGCCAGCGCCTGATTTCCTACGCCATGGGCTGCATGATGGGCCGCTATAGCCTGGACGAACCGGGCCTGATCTACGCCCACGCCGGCAACGTCGGCTTCGACGCCGACCGCTACAAAACCTTTCCCGCCGACGCGGACGGCATCGTGCCCATCACCGACGAGTTGTGGTTCGAGGACGATGCGGCGCACCGCGTGCGCGAGTTTCTGCTGGTCGTGTGGGGGCCGGAGACGCTGGCGGAAAACATGGCCTGGCTGGCGGAGAGCCTGGGCGTGAAGGGCGGCGAAACGCCGGACGAGACCATCCGCCGCTATCTGGCCGACAAGTTCTACAAGGACCACCTGCAGACCTATAAAAAGCGCCCCATCTACTGGCTCTTCTCCAGTGGCAAGCAGGGCGCCTTCCAGGCCCTGGTCTACCTGCACCGCTACCAGGAGGGCACCCTGGCCCGCCTGCGCGCCGAATACGTCGTGCCCCTCACCGGCAAGCTCCAGGGGCGCATTGCCATGCTGGACAAGGACCGGATGGCCGCTCCCTCGGCGGCGGCCCGCACCCGCATCGGCAAGCAGATCGACACCCTGAAGAAGCAGCACCTCGAACTCCTCGCTTTTGATGAAAAACTCCGCCATTACGCCGACATGCGCATCACCCTCGACCTCGACGACGGCGTGAAGGTGAACTACGGCAAGTTCGGCGATCTGCTGGCGGAGGTGAAGGCGGTGACGGGTGGAGTGGAGGAGTAACATGCACAAGAATTGGAGGAAATGCCATGCTTAACTCATTGGAAATAAAGAATTTCAGATTGCTGGAGAACTTCCAGGTCAGCAAACTTGGCCGGGTTAACCTTATCGTTGGCAAGAACAATTCCGGCAAGAGTTCTGTATTGGAAGCGTTACGGATTTATGCCGGCAATGGCCAAAGGCCCCTGCTTGAAGAAATCGCGGCGGGCCATGATGAAAAATTTCGTCTTCGGGAATCCGAGAATGGAGACGCCGAGACACAATACCCGTTCGAAGACTTTTTTACTGGGCGAGCATTTCCGCAAAGCGAAGACGCTGGGATCAGTATCGGGACTATTGAGGAAAAGAGTGATTCTTTACTTCTCGAGCATGGGTTCTTGCACGAAACAGAAGAAATATTAACGAACGACTTGGGTGGGACAATAGAAACGAGTACCCGTATTCGAAGGCAAAGAATTTCGCGTACATCTGCGGAAGAAATTGATGTCGGGAGCGTTCGGCAAGTTCTTTTTGTCGGCAAGGGTGGCCGCTGGACACCGATTCTGCTGGATAATAATGCTCCTCGTTATAGAACGACGCCAATCGATACATCTGGAACATTGGCTTGCAGTTCAATTCCAACTCAGTTTATTTCGGTTGATGAATTGGCCGATGTGTGGGACAACATCGTATTTACTGAGCAGGAGAAAATAGTTCGCCAAGCATTGCGGATAATTTCACCAGATTTTGATAACCTGACTTTTGTTCGTAATGATGATAGAACACCGTCTTCTCGAAGAGAATTTCGCCGTTCTGCTAAAGTTAAATTGGCTGATATGCCTCGTCCAGTGCCATTGAATAGCTTGGGGGATGGAATGTTGCGCGTATTGCAACTCGTCCTCAAAGTTTTTCCCGCAAAGGGTGGATTTTTGCTGATTGACGAGTTTGAGAATGGATTGCATTTCAGTGTTCAGCAAAAGCTATGGGAGCTTCTTTTCGAACTGTCGCAGCAATTGGATATTCAGGTTTTTGCTACGACTTATAGCTGGGACTGCATTGAGAGCTTTGCAAAAACCGCTATTGCTCGGCAGGATGTGGAAGGCGTTCTGTTTCGCGTCGGCAGGAGCGTCAGAGATAGCGACCGGGGCCGGGTGATTGCGACTGTCTTTGACGAGCAGGCACTCTTTGACATCACGCAAACCGATGTGGAGGTGCGGTGATGGCAATGGCGAGAGCGAGGGTTGACCGCATCCTGCTGGTGGAAGGTGAGGCCGATCGAGCATTCTTCGAGCAGATTTGTAGAAATATTGGTCTGGATACGAGTATTCGTGTCGCACCACCGAAGGACTTGGCGGGATCGCACAACACAAAAGAAGGTGTCTTCAATCATTTACCTGTTTTACTTGCCCAGTTGGCGGATGGTCAAATCACTCGATTGGCTGTGGTTGTGGATGCGGATAACACTATAAATGGCGGCGGATATAGTAGTGCCATCGACAGGATGAGTAAAATTGTCGCACCTTTTGGATTTCTTCAAGCCACCGATACGACAGTTGGGATACTTTTCAAGCACGGCGATGGTTTGGCGGATTTCGGCTTTTGGGTCATGCCCAATAATGCAGACGAGGGCATGTTGGAAGACTGGATAAAGCAGTCCATTCACCCTGACGAAAAAGGCTTGTTCGGCCACGCTGAGTCAGTAGTATCCGCATTGCCCCAACCACAAAAATTTAAGGCAATCCATCGCAGCAAGGCCGAGGTGGCGACATGGCTGGCTTGGCAAAAACAGCCTGGGATGGCCCTTACAGAGCGATCGAAGACGGCCTGATTGACCCTCTGGGTGCTCACTATCTGACTCTGATAACGTGGCTAAAAGCTGTGTTTCAGGATGGGTCAAGTTAATTGTATGGGCAGTTAGTTATTGAGGCCAACACGATGTTGAAATTCGAACTGCTTGAAATCATTGCCAGTGGCAAGAATTCTGGCATCTCTTTCGCGGCGGAAAATGCGCTTCCGGAGCAACTCGCTAAAGAAATTGTTGCGCTTGCCAACTTCCAGGGCGGAAAACTTCTACTGGGGGTCGAGGATGACGGCTCGATTAGCGGTATCAATCGCGATGATTTGGAAACTTGGGTGATGGATACCGTTTTCGGCCGGTATGTGCATCCCATGGTGTTGCCTTATTACGAAGAAGTCTTGTTCGATGATGGCAAGCGGGTTGCCGTTATTTCCCTTACCCAGGGAACGGCCAAGCCCTATGTGCTGAGGAACAATAATCGGGAGGAAATATACGTCCGTGTAGGCAGTACATCCAGGCTGGCTACCCGGGAGCAGCAAGCCCGCCTATTCGAGAGCGGGGGCATGTTGCACACGGAAGTCCTGCCGGTATCGGGTAGCGGCCTGGATGACTTGGACCCGGCGCGTCTATCTGATTACCTGGTCAACATCGCAGGGGATCGGTCTGCCCCCCATTCCCTCGGAGAATGGGAGCAGCGCTTGACTGGCTTGGGGTTGATGGTGGCTCGTCCAGATGGACCAGCTGTTTGTACCATCGTTGGCCTTGTGTTGTTTGGCCGCAGTCCGCGTCGCAGCCTCCGGCAAGCCGGTGTGCGCTGGATGGCTTTTGCGGGCGAATCGAAGGAATATCAGGCGCTAGACGACACCATCCTCGACGCGCCTTTGTTGGCCTTGTGGGAAGGCAAAATTGGTTCCGGCAGAATAATTGTTGAGGACGGTCTGGTGGAACGTCTCGCCGACCGCATGCGCCCCTTCATTTCCGTAGAGGGTGCGGAAAGCAGCGAAGGGCTAAGTCGGACATCGACCTACTTCTATCCCCTGGATGCCGTTCGTGAGGCGGTTATGAATGCCTTCGTTCATCGTGACTGGACCCGCTCAATCGAGGTGGAAGTCGTCAATTATTCCGATCGCCTTGAAGTGACCAGCCCCGGTGCGCTGCAAAATTCGATGACTGTCGAGAAGATGCTGGCGGGCCAGCGCTCGCCCCGTAATCCAATCATTGTAGAAATCATGCGCGACTACGGGTATGTCGATGCACGAGGTATGGGCGTTCGCCGCAAGATTGTTCCGTTGACCCGTGACTTTTCAGGGAAGGATGCGACCTTCGACCTCACCGATGATTACCTGCGCGTAGTCATTCCCGCTCACAAGACTGTTTGAATCTTCGCGACTCGTATCACTGGAAAAGGATCGCACCGCAGCTCCTTCCGCCGCTACACGCACCCGCCTCGGCAAACAGATCGAGACGCTGAAGAAGCAGCACTTGGAACTCCTCGCTTTTGATGAAAAGCTGCGCCACTACGCCGGCATGCGCATCAGCCTCGACCTGGACGACGGCGTGAAAGTGAACTACGGCAAATTCGGCGACCTGCTGGCGGAAGTGAAGGCGGTGACAGGCGGGGCGGTGGATGCTTGAGCGTGCAGTGTCGCGTTATTCAAAAAATCTTGCCTAAAGTCGCCAATAGTAAAAAAATCCTTGTCGAATCAAGAAAAACTGCGGAGGCCGGGCATGGATGAAGTGGGATACGAGTACCTCCGGTTGCAACTGGGGCTGTCTTCCTTTCCAGTCGAAAGGCCTGCACGAGTACGCCCCGTGAACCGTGTGCTGCTTTCGCCGGGGGAAGGTTTGCAGGTTCCCAAGTCGGTTGCGCCCAAGACGGACGATCCGGTCGAACATCTGCTCTTTGCGCTCAAGCATGAAGGCATAAACCTGCAGGTGCTGGCGGGGTGCATGCCCCATGTGTCGGGTGCGGGCCTGATGGAGCGGCTGCGTGCGGCACCTTCCAGCTTGTTCCTGCGCAAGGCATGTTACCTATGGGAATGGTTTTCCGGCCAGGAACTGGTGGATCTGCCGGTCATTGCAGGTGCATACGCTGACCTCTTCCCGGAGGAGGACTATGTCACCGGGCGTTCCTTGAAGATTCCAAAATGGCGCATCAACTTCAACGGACTCGGGTCGGCGGAGTATTGCCCTACGGTTCGCCGGACGCCGGCGATCGTGCGGGGCATGTCCGGCGACATCCTGAGCCGAACAAACGCATTCCTGGAATCCCTGGGGGCAGCCAATGCCGATCGTGCCCTGTCCTGGGCCTACCTCAGCGAAACCGACAGCTCCTTTGCCATTGAACGGGAAACGCCCACCCAGAACAAGGCGGAAACCTTCGTGGCCTTGTTGCAGCAGGCACATGAGAACACGGAACTTACAGAGGACTACCTCGCTGATTTGCAATCCTCAACGGTCACGAATCCCTTCGAGAAGGCGGCTTCGTTTCGTCACGAACAGAACTGGCTCCGGGGTGGCGGTCTGCGGGGGGCTGCGGGCGTGACCTACGTCCCTCCCGATCCGGCCTTGTTGCATCGGCTGATGCCCGCTTTCCTGACCATGGCCAATTCCTTGCCCGCGAATACCGATCCTGTCGTGGCAGCTTCCGTCGCCTCATTCGGCTTCGTGTTCCTCCATCCTTTCATGGACGGCAATGGACGCTTGTCACGTTTTCTGTTTCATCACGCCCTTTGCCGCTCCGGACGGCTTGGACGCGGCTTGCTTCTTCCCGTTTCCATTGCCATGAAACGGAACGAGACGGCGTATCTGGCGGCCTTGCAGAGTTTTTCGCGCCCGGCCCGCAGATTGTGGGACGTGTCCTGGCTGGATGAAGACCGCTTTTCCTTCTCCTTCAAGGGTGCTCCGTCTGTTTATCAATATTGGGATGCAACGTCCTGTGCCGAGTTTGGTTTCAGCATGGCTGAGCAGGCGCTGGAGGTGGACTTGCGCCAGGAAACGGACTTTCTGGCGCGTTTTGACCGAATGGCCAAGGCCGTGAACCGTGAGTACGACCTCCGCAGCAACGACCTGCATCTGCTGATTGTTTCGGCCCTGCAGAATGGGGGAACAATCTCCAGAAACCGTCGAAAGCAGCTTGCACTTCGGGTGCAGGTCGAGGCTTTCGAATTCATTGAGTCCCTCGCCAGGCTTGAACTGTCCGCCCCGAACGAAACGTCTCAATCCGACCAGGATGAATCCCCGTGAGTAACCAACGCATCATCGACTCCCTCAACAGCTTGTTCGCCGGCCATCGCCTGGTGTTTTGGGACGACGCCGAGGGCGAGTTCGCCGCGGTGGTGGCGTCGCTGCCCCTGGACGGGGTGAAGCTCGTCCGTCTCGACGAAACGCCGGCCTTGCGGGTGAAGCTGGACGTGGAGGCTAGCGGCAAGACCGATAAGTGGCTGTTCTACAGCCCGGCCGCCGAGCCCGAACCCGCCCAGGACTGGCTGCTGGACATCCGCCTGCGCGGGAAAGCCTTTCGCGCCGATGCGGCCTCCATCTTGCTGGAGGACCTGGGCCTGCAATCCCAGACTCTGCGCGGCCATCTGAAGGCACGGGCCAAGTTCTTGCGGGCCAAGGAGCGGGTGGATCGCCTTAAAGCGTGGGTCACGCCCGCCGACACGGAGGAAGACCTGGACCGCAAGATGCTGGCCGTGCTGGTCAAGGCGGAGCAACCCGAGTTTTTCGCCATCCTGCTCAAGCTGTTTTCCGGCCTTTTGGGCGAGGGTGGGGCGCAACTGGATGCCGCCCCCAAGGTCTGGCAGGACATCGTCAGCAATGAGCTTGAAATCGCCTTTTGGACACAGGTCAATGTGCACCTGGGCTACCTGGAGGCGACGCCGAATCTGCGGAACTTGTTGCTGCGTCTGTTGGTGACGGATTTCGCCCGCGCCCTGACGGGCCTAGGGGAATGCCCGGGGCCGCTGGCCCATTTCGTCCTCACGGATAAGGTTCTGGGGGCCAATGCGGCGGTCTTTGCTGCCCGCTGGCGCTCCGACATGGCCCATTTCGCCAGCTACGACGCCTTGAGCCACGCTGCGGCCGAAGAATTCAACCTGGATCGCCTGCTGCCGGCCTTGAATGCGGATGCGCTGGTCAATGTGCAGACCTTCCAACTCGTCGAGCGCCGCATCATCCAGTACCTGCGGGACCGCATTATCGCCGGGGCTGGCGCCGGCATGGACAGCGTGCGCGGGGTCATTGCGCGCCGCCGCGACGGGCATTGGGCCAACCGTCTGCTGGCCCACGCCAGCGAGTCCAACCGGGCGCTGGCCGCCAGCTACGACGCCCTGGAGGCGGCCGCCAGCTTCCTCGAGCTCAAGGCTCTGTATGGCGCCGGGTTCAGCTTCCCCACGGCAGAGGGCGGCCTGGGCGCCTATCAGGACGGCCTGTATCGTTTTGACCAGCTCTATCGGCAATTCAACCGGGCCTCGGCAACCGTCGAACCCATGGGCTGGTCGCTCCTGCACGCCCTGCGCGAGCGCATCGAGGACGCCTACGCCGGCTGGTTCATGCCCCAATTGGCCTCCGCCTGGAGCAAGGTGCTGGAGGGCGGCGCCGGCCTGCTGTCCACCTGGAAAGTGCCGGGCCTGACACCGCAGCAGGACTTCTTCAAGCGCCAGGTGCAGCCGCTGCTGGATGCGGGGGCTAAGCGCGTCTTCGTCATTATTTCCGACGCCTTCCGCTTCGAGGTTGCCGAAGAATTGGTGCGGGACATCAACGGCAAGAGCCGTTTCAAGGCGTCCCTGGCGGCCATGCTGGGGGTGCTGCCCAGCTACACGGGCCTCGGCATGGCGGCCCTGTTGCCCCACGATAGCCTGGCCTACAAGCTCAACAGCAACCTGGACCTGACGGTGGACGGCGCGGCCGTCGCCACCATGGAGCAGCGCAGCGCCCACCTGCAAAAATACGCCGGGGTCGCCATCAAGGCCGAGGACCTGCTAGAAATGGGCAAGGAAAAGGGGCGGGCGTTCGTGAAGGATCGCCAGCTCATCTACATCTACCACGACCGCATCGACCTCATTGGCGACAAGCAGAGTTCCGAAACCAAGACCTTCGAGGCCGTGGACCAGGCGCTGCAGGAGTTGAGCCAACTGGCCAGCTTCATCATCAATACCCTGAACGGCACCACTATCCTCATGACCGCCGACCATGGCTTCCTTTATCAGGAGTCGGCACTGGATGTGGCGGACAAGGCCAGCCTGGACGAGCAGCCCGCCGGCACCTTGCGTGCCAAGAAACGCTACCTGCTTGGGCAGGGCATCGGCAGCCACGCCAAGGTGTGGTCGGGCAATACCGCCTTGACGGCCGGCACCACGGCGGGGACGGGCAGCCTGGACTTCTGGGTGCCCAAGGGCGCCAGCCGCTTCCACTTTTCCGGCGGCGCGCGCTTCGTGCACGGCAGTGCCATGCCCCAGGAAATCCTGGTGCCCCTCATTACCCTGCGGGAAAACGAATCCGACAAGGCCAAGACGCGGCCGGTGAAGTTCAGCCGCATCGGCTCGTCCGACAAGGTCGTCACCAATAAGCAGCGCTTGGAGTTCATCCAGACCGAGGCGGTGTCCGAGCGGGTGCTGGCGCGCACGGTCATGATTTCCCTGCGCGACGGTGACACCCCCATCAGCGACGAGCTGGCCCTGACCTTCGACAGCACCTCGCAGTTGATGGACGATCGCAAACGCTCCCTGATGCTGACCATCCAGAACGGTACCTACGACCCCGTGAAAGACTATTTCCTGGTCGCCCGGGATGCCCAGAGCAAGATCGAGGTACTGCGGGTGCCCATGAAGGTGAACCTGGCCTTCGCCAACGATTTCTGAGACGCCTAGATGAACGACGAAACCCAAACCCCGACGTTGGACCTGGATGGCCTGCTCAATCAGCAGTTTGCCGGGAAGGTGGTCAGGAAGGACCTGACCAAGCTCATCAAGGAAGGTGCTAACGTCCCGGTGTACGTCCTGGAGTACCTGCTGGGGATGTATTGCGCCTCGGACGACGAGGCGACCATCCAGGCCGGCCTCATCACCGTCAAGCGCATCCTGGCGGAAAACTACGTGCGCCCGGACGAGGCGGAGAAGGTCAAGTCCAAAATCCGCGAGAGCGGCAGCTACAAGGTCATCGACAAGATCACCGTCAAGCTGAACGAAAAGCGCGATGTGTATGAGGCCCTGCTCTCCAACCTGGGCGTCAAGAGTGCGGAAATCTCCGACCGCTTCGTGCGCCAGTTTGAAAAGCTCCTGGTGGGCGGTATCTGGTGCATCGTCACCCTGCAGTACCAGTACGAGGAAAACCAGAAGGGCTCGCCCTTCATGGTGGTGGATCTGAAGCCGATTCAGATGCCCAACATGGATATGCAGGACCTCTTTGTAGCGCGGCGCGCCTTCACTGACGAGCAGTGGATTGACGCCTTGATTCGCTCGACGGGCATGGAGCCGGCCAATTTCAAGGCACGGGTGAAGTGGCACCTGCTGGCGCGCATGATTCCCCTGGTGGAGAACAACTACAATTTCTGCGAGCTGGGGCCGCGGGGTACGGGCAAGAGCCACATCTACAAGGAAATCAGCCCCAACAGTATCCTGGTGTCCGGCGGCCAGACCACCGTCGCCAACCTGTTCTACAACATGAGTGCGCGCAAGGTGGGCCTGGTGGGCCTGTGGGACGTGGTGGCCTTCGACGAAGTGGCCGGCATCAACTTCAAGGACCATGACGGCGTGCAGATCATGAAGGACTTCATGGCCAGCGGCTCCTTCTCGCGGGGCCGCGAGGCCATCAGCGCCAACGCCGCCATGGTCTTCGTCGGCAACCTGCCCCAGGGGCAGACGGTGGAGTCACTGGTGAAGACCAGCCACCTCTTCAGTCCCTTCCCCGAGGCGATGATCGACTCCGCCTTCTTTGACCGCTTCCACGCCTATGTGCCCGGCTGGGAAATCCCCAAGATGCGCCCAGAGTTCTTCACTAACCAGTACGGCCTCATCGTGGACTACCTGGCGGAATACCTGCGTGAGATGCGCAAGTTCAACTTCGCCGACGCCATCGACAAGTGGTTCAAGCTGGGCAACAACCTCAACCAGCGTGACACCATCGCCGTGCGCCGCACCGTGTCGGGCCTGCTGAAGCTGATCCGACCCGAAGGCGACTACGGCAAGGACACCGTGCGACAGTGCCTGGAATACGCCCTGGAAGTCCGCCGCCGCGTGAAGGAGCAGTTGAAGAAGATAGGCGGCATGGAGTTCTACGACGTGCATTTCAGCTACATCGATCTGGAGGATGCCCAGGAACGCTTCATCACCGTGCCCGAGCAATCCGGTGGCAGCTTGATCCCGGAGGGGCGCCTGAGCCCCGGCGCCCTGCACACCGTCAGCCTGGGCGACTCGGGCATTCCCGGCACCTACCGCATGGAGATCCAGTGCATCCCCGGCTCCGGCAAGCTGAACATTTCCGGCAGCGCCCCCAAGGAGGCGGTGAAGGTCGCCTTCGACTACTTCAAGGCGAACGCCAGCCGCGTCAGCGCCTCCATCCGCACCGGCGAGCACGACTTCCACCTTCACCTGATCGAACTGCAAAACAACGGGGTACCGGCCGCACTGACCTTGGCCAGCTTCATTGCCTTGTGCTCAGCGGCCCTGACCAAGCCCATCCAGTCACAACTGACGGTGATGGGCGACATGAGCCTGGGGGGCACGGTGGTGCCCGTGCGCAACCTGGCGGAGTGCCTGCAGGTGGCTTTCGATGCCGGCGCCAAGCGCATCCTCCTGCCCATGTCCAGTGTCACCGACCTGCCCACGGTCCCTGGCGAACTCTTCGCCAAGTTCCAGACGAGTTTTTTTTCCGACCCGGTGGACGCAGTGTTCAAGGCATTGGGGGTGGAATAAGTAATGTCGCGTAACTGATTTTACCTACAAACCGAGTAACCCTAGGGAAGCGCTGATTTAGTTAGATTTATTCATGGTTCGCCTGTTAGGATATCTTCGACGGGCACCACCTGGCACTTAGCCAGGGCAATGTCCTGGGCATCCTTTCCCTGGTGTTCTGGGAGTTGATCCTGGTGGTTTCCGTGAAATATGTCGGCATCATGATGCGGGCCGACAACAAGGGCGAAGGCGGC
>CAISDD010000403.1 GCA_903883985.1 uncultured Pseudomonadota bacterium
GGCTATGTGGAAGGCCGCGTTGCCTACAAGCTGCAGGAAGAAGCACTGGGCACTGATCTCGCAGTGCGGTCCCAAATGATTCGCATCGGCGAAGCACAGTCGAACATGAAAACCCGCCGAGCGACCGAGGTACGTATCGTCCCCGGGACGGTGCTGGTGCGGGAATACGACAACCGCGAGCATCGTGTCACGACGTTGGCCGATGGCAGTTTCGATTATGAGGGGCGGCAATTCAAGAGCCTGTCTGCTGCTGCCCGGTACATCACTGGAAGCCAGTGGTCGGGCCCCGTGTTTTTCGGCATCGCGAAAACTCAACGGAGGGGCAGATGAACACAGTGGTCACCAAAAGGCGCTGCGCGGTCTACACCCGCGTGTCCACGGACGAACGACTCGACCAGTCATTCAACTCCCTCGATGCCCAGCGGGAGGCTGGACAGGCTTACATTGTCAGTCAGCGCGCCGAAGGGTGGCTTCCGGTCGCCGACGACTACGACGATGGCGGTTACTCCGGCGGCAACATGGAACGTCCGGCACTCAAGCGACTCATGGACGACATTCTCGCCGACCAGATCGATATCGTGGTGGTCTACAAAATAGACCGCCTGACCCGCAGCCTTGCCGACTTCTCCCGCTTGATCGAGATATTCGAACGCCACAAGGTGTCGTTTGTCTCGGTCACTCAGCAGTTCAACACCACGACCTCAATGGGCCGGCTGATGTTGAACATCTTGTTGTCGTTCGCCCAGTTCGAGCGAGAGGTGACTGGCGAGCGCATCCGCGACAAGATCGCGGCCTCCAAGCGCAAGGGGATGTGGATGGGTGGCTATCCACCATTGGGCTACGAGGTCAAGGATCGCAAGCTCATCATCAACGAAGATGACGCCGCCACGATGCGACGGATCTTCCAGAGATTTTCCGAGCTTCGCTCCGTGACCGAATTATGCCGGGAACTGGCCTTGGACGGATTGACCACCAGGCCGGTGCGTCTGAAGGATGGTGGATACCGCAACGGTACGCCGATGGACAAAAAGTACATCTCCAAGACCCTTCGCAACCCAGTCTACGTTGGCGAGATCAGCCACAAGGGAACCGCCTACGCCGGCCAGCATGAGCCGATTGTCACGCGGCAGCTATGGGACCGGGTGCAGGCGATCCTGGCCGAGGATGCCCACGGGCGGATGGGGGCCACACAGACACGAGGGAAAACAGATGCACTGCTTCGAGGGCTGCTGTACGGATCGGACGGCCAGAAGTACCACATCACTTTCTCCAAGAAACCATCAGGGAAGAAGTACCGGTATTACATACCCAAAGCGGATAAGCGTTACGGCTACCGCAGTAGTGCCACCGGCATGATTCCAGCCGACCAGATAGAGGACGTGGTCGTAAATCTGGTGATCGGGGCCTTGCAGTCGCCCGAGTCGATGCAAGGGGTATGGAAGCAAGTGCGGCAGCAATACCCTGAGATTGAGGAGCCGACAGTGGTGCTGGCCATGCGCCGACTGGGCGATGTCTGGAAGCAGTTGTTCCCCGAGGAGCAGGTGCGCTTGGTGAATCTCCTCATCGAGCGAGTCCAACTACTGTCGGACGGCATCGATATCGTCTGGCGCGAAGCTGGATGGAAGGAACTGGCCGGCGAACTCGCCCCTGACACCATTGGCGGTGAGATGTTGGAGATGGAGGCAATGGCATGAA
>CAISDD010000404.1 GCA_903883985.1 uncultured Pseudomonadota bacterium
ATGCTCTGGATGTGAACCGCGCCGTACAAAGCGCGACCGCGGCCGCACTGCGTGCCATCCAGGTCGTCAACAAAGTCGCCCGTGCGGAGGCTTGAGAAAAATGGCTGAAACCAAAACCGCTGCATATATCTGCAAGGGCTGTGATATCGACAAACGCGTCGATGTCGCAGCTCTCATCAAGGCCGCCACCAAGTCCGGGAAGATGAATCTCGTGCGCGAGCACGACTTCCTCTGCTCCACTGCGGGCGTGGCGATGATCCAGAACGACATCGACAACGAGGGCGTCACTCACGCCGCCTTGTGCGCCTGTTCGCGCCGGGCCAAGACCGAGGCCTTCAACTTCCCCAACACGGCCATCTCCCGTGGCAATCTGCGCGAAGGCGTGATCTGGATTCGTCCCGACACCGACGCTGCTAGGGAAACCACCCAGGAAATGGCGGAAGACTACGTGCGCATGGCCTGCGCCGAAGTCAAGGCGATGACGGTGCCCGGCGGCAACCCCAACACCGGCTCGGTGAAGACCCTGCTGGTGGTCGGTGGCGGCATGTCCGGCATGACTTCCGCCCTGGAAGCTTCCAAGGCCGGCTACAAGGTGGTGCTGGTCGAGAAGACCGGCGCCCTGGGTGGCTGGGCGGCCAAACTGTATCGCCGCGTCCCCACCCGCGAGCCCTTCAAGGCACCGGAAGACAACGGTGTAGCCGACCTGGTCGCGCGCATCGAGGCCGACTCCAACATCAAGGTCTACCTCAACGCCACGATCGCCAAGACCGATGGCGCTCCCGGCCGCTTCAAGGTCGAGATTGCGGTGGAATCCGGCAGCGTAGCCAACGAAGACATCGGCGCGATCATCCAGGCCACCGGCTTCAGCCTCTACGACGCAAACAAGTTGCCCGAACTGGGCTATGGCAAGTCTCCCAACGTGGTCGATCAAGCCGAACTGGAGGCGCTCGCGGTTGCAGCCGCCGCCGCCGGCCGCCCGATCTGCCGCCCCTCCGACGGCCAACCCGTCAACAAGGTCGTGTTCGTGCAGTGCGCCGGTCAGCGCGATAGCAGCGGCACCCACCTGCCTTACTGCTCGGGCTTCTGCTGCAACACCAGCATCAAGCAGGCCATGTACTTCAAGGACAGCAACCCGGACATCGACACCGTGGTGCTGTTCTCCGACTTGCGCACCCCAGGCAATGGCGAAGACTTCTACCGCGCGGCACAGAATAAGGGCGTGATCTTCTCCAAAGGCGTGGTGTCGAGTGTTTCCGCCGCTGGCAAAACCTGCTCGGTCAAGTTCAAGGATCTGATCCTCAATGAGGAAGTCGACACTCAGGCCGATCTGGTCGTGTTGGCCACCGGCATGGTGCCCACCAGCGGCCCCGACCTCGATCAGTTGTCCGAGGCCAACCGCGTGGCGGAAGGCGGCGATCCGGCAGCCAAGCAGCATGTCGTCGAACTGATGTCCAAGTCCGTGCTCAACCTGACCTACCGCCAGGGACCGGACGTACCGCAATTCAAGCACGGCTTCAACGACTCGCATTTCATCTGCTTCCCGTACGAGACGCGACGCACCGCCATGTATAACGCCGGGCCCGTGCGCCGTCCCATGGACATCGCCCAGTCCCAGGAAGATGCCACGGGTGCGGCCATGAAGGCGATCCAGGCAATGGAAAACGCAGGGCTGGGTCGTGCCGCGCATCCACGCGCCGGCGACCTGTCCTTCCCGACCGTGCGTCTGGAAGGCTGCACCCAGTGCAAGCGTTGCACGGTGGAGTGCCCGTTCGGCGCCATCGACGAAGACGAAAAGCGCTTCCCGCTGTTCAACGAATCGCGTTGCCGCCGTTGCGGCACTTGCATGGGTGCCTGCCCGGTGCGCGTGATTTCCTTCGAGAACTACTCGGTCAACACCGTCGGTTCCCAGATCAAGTCCGTGGAAGTGCCGGATGAATTCTCCGAGAAGCCGCGCATCCTGATCCTGGCCTGCGAGAACGACGCTTATCCGGCGCTCGACATGGCTGGCATGAACCGCCACGAGTACGATCCTTTCGTGCGCGTCATCCCGATTCGTTGCCTGGGTTCGGTCAACACCATCTGGATCACCGATGCCTTGAACGGCGGCTACGACGGCGTCATGCTGATGGGCTGCAAACACGGCGAGGAATACCAGTGCCACTTCGTGA
>CAISDD010000405.1 GCA_903883985.1 uncultured Pseudomonadota bacterium
GCCCAGGCCGGCATCGGCAAGACGGGCCTGCTCGTGAAGGCACCCAACACTGGCGTGCCGATGCAGTCGCCGTATCTGGCGATCGCCAACAAGCAGGCACAGATCATGACCAAAGCTGCCACGGAGATGGGCTTCACGCCCGCCTCGCGCTCGCGCGTCACGCTGCCCATGGAAGCGGCGGACGACGATCTCGATCCCTGGGCGGATATCGCCGGGTGATCAGGTGCGAGTGCCGCCCAGAATCAGCATCAGCGTCATCGGATGGGTGGGCGAGGACTGGAATCCGTAATGCTCATAGAACTGCTGGGCACGCTCGTTGAGTGCATGCACCAGGAGCGCACGGACTCCGGCGTTCTGCGACACAGCCACGGCACGGTTGACCGCGTCCTGGAGCAAGGCGGCCCCGAGTTTGATGCCCTGCGCCCGCGTGTCGACCGCCAACCGGGCCAGCACCATCACCGGTACTGGGTCTGGCATGTTGTGCCGGACCGAGCGCGTGGCGGCCTGATGCGCGACGGCACCGGCGGCCAGGGCGTAGTAGCCATGGACAACGCCCTCCGGGTCGGCGGCCACGAAGGTGCGGCTCGCGCCGCTTGCCTGGTTGGCGAGAGCGCGCCGCTTGAGCCAGTCGTCGAGCACCAGTTCGCCACAGGAGAAGGCGTCGAGTTTGTGGTGCGGCGCCAGCGGCTCCGGGGAACGCAGATTCATGCCCCGGCCTGCCAGGGCGCCTTCACGGCCATCAGGCGCTCAAGACCGGGGTTCGGCGCCGGTGGGGCATCCAGCATGGCAGTGAACTGACGGAACTTCGCTTCGTCCAGGCTGAAAAACACCTGATCGAGCAGCACCGCCTGCGCCTTGTCGCAGGCTGCCTCCAGCATGAAGTCGGAGCGGTTCTTGCCGAGCAACTGCGCGGCATGGTCGATCAGATCGCGCTGCTCCGGTAGCGCCCGAAGGTTGATGGCAGCGTCACGCATGAGCTTCTCCATATGAATACACAACAGATACACATATCCTAGTCAGGCGTGTAGCTGATGTCAATACAACCTTATCTGCACCCTCGAATTGACCCCCTACATCAAGACCGCCAAAGACTACGCCGAGGCCGTGGCGGCGGGAGAGATTTCCGCCTGCCGTTGGGTGCAGATGGCCTGCCGGCGACAACTGGACGACCTGACACGCTTCAAGGGCAAGGCCAGCCCCTATCGGTTCAATCCGGTCCTGGCGGACGGCAAAGGAAAAGCCTATCGCCCGGCAGAAAACCTGTGCGCCTTCATCGAACGGCTGCCACACGTAAAGGGGCCACTGGCCAGCGAGTTGATCAGCCTGGAACCCTGGCAGGTGTTCATCCTGACCACCGTGTTCGGCTGGGTGAAGCCTGACGGCAAGCGGCGCTTCCGCCGCTCCTACATCGAGGTGCCGCGCGGCAACGCCAAGTCCACGCTGTCCTCGGCGCTGGCGCTGTACATGCTGGCCGCCGATGGTGAGGGAGGTGCTGAGGTGTATTCGCTGGCCACCACCCGCGATCAGGCACGCATCGTGTTCGGTGACGCCCAAACCATGGCCCGGCGCAGTGCGGGGTTCCGCAGCCGCTTCGCGGTGAACGTCGGTGCGCACAACATGCACGTGCTCGCCACCGGCTCGAAATTCGAGGCGCTGTCCGCCGAGGGCTCGACGCTGGATGGTCTCAACATCCACTTCGGCTGCGTCGATGAACTGCACGCGCACAAAACGCGCACGGTCTACGACGTGGTCGAAACAGGCACCGGCAAGCGCGACAACTCGCTCTTGTGGGTGATCACCACTGCCGGCAGCAACCGCGCCGGCATCTGCTACGAGGTGCGCACTTTCGTCACCAAGTTGCTCGACGGCGTGTTCGAGGACGACAGCCAGTTCGGGATCATCTACGGACTGGATGATGGAGATGCCTGGGATACCGAGTCGGCGCTCATCAAGGCCAACCCGAACTGGGGCATCTCGGTGCGACCGGAGATTCTGGGCCCGCTGCAGGCCAAGGCCATGCAGTTGCCCAGCGCCATCAACAACTTCAAGACCAAGCATCTCAACGAGTGGGTCAATGCCGATACGGCATGGATGGACATGCGCGCCTGGGATGCCTGCGCCGATTCCGGCCTGGACCTCGATACCTTCGAGGGGCAGCCGTGCTGGATCGGCCTGGACCTCGCCAGCAAGACCGACATCGCAGCACTCATGCTGGTGTTCCAGCATCCGGACATCGCCGATGCCTACGCGGTATTCGGCAAGTACTACCTGCCCGAGGACACGGTCAGCGCCGCCAGCAACAGCCAGTACCCGGGCTGGATGCGCACCGGACGTCTGACCGTGACGCCGGGCAACGTGATCGATTTCAGCTGGATCGAGGCCGACCTGATGGACATGGCCTCGCGGTTCGGCGTCCAGGCCGTGGCCTTCGACCCGTTCCAGGCCACGCAACTGTCGACCCGGATGCTGAGTGAGGGCCTGCCGATGATCGAGGTACGGCCCACGGTACTGAATTTCTCCGAGCCCATGAAAACCCTGGAGGCCCTGGTGCTGCAGAAGAAACTCGTCCACGACGGCGACCCGGTGCTGGCCTGGATGGTCAGCAACGTGGTGGCCCACCTGGACGCCAAGGACAACATCTACCCCAGGAAGGAGCGGCCGGAGAACAAGATCGACGGCATCGTCGCGCTGATCATGGCGCTCGCGCGCGCCTTCCTGCCGGGTGACGCGGTAATCCTCGGTGCCGACTACGAACTGATGCTGCTCTGACCGATGGGATTCTTCAGCTTCTTCGACCGCTTCCGCGCCTCGACCGATGATTGCTCCCCCTGGGGCGACTTCTGGTTCGAGCCGGTCACGGTGCGCACCTCGAGCGGCATGCGCGTGTCGGCCGACAACGCCCTGCGCCTGGCGGCGGTGTATGCCTGCGTGCGCGTGCTATCCGAGACGATGGCCTCGCTGCCCTTTGTGTTGTACCGGCAGCGTGCCGACGGTGGCAAGGACGTGGTGACCGACCACTGGTTGTACAGGCTGCTGGCCAAACGGCCCAACCGATACCAGAACGCCTTCGAGTGGCGTGAGATGCTGCAGGGGCATCTGGCTTTGCGCGGCAATGCCTACAACCGGATTCTCGCCAACCCGCGCGGCGAGATCACCGAACTCATTCCCATCCACCCGGACCGCATCCGGATGGAACTGCTGCCTTCGGGCGACTATCGCTATCGGGTCACCGACCGGCTGGGCAACGAGTCGGTCGTGCCGCGCGGCGAGGTCTGGCATCTGCGGGCGCTGTCCTCCGACGGCCTGATGGGCATGAGCCCGATCGAGCTGGCGCGGGAGAGCCTGGGGATGGCCCTGGCCGCCCAGGACTATGGCGCACGCTTCTTCGCCAACGATGCCAAGCCCACCGGGGGGTGGATCGAGTTTCCGGGCTCGTTCAAGGATTCCGAGGCGAAGAAGGTGTTCCGCGAGTCCTACCAGCAGGCGCAGAGCGGGGCCAACCGGGGCAAGGTGCTCGTTCTGGAAAACGGCATGAAATTCCATGAGGTGGGCGTCACCAACAAGGACGCCCAGTTCCTCGAACTACGGCAGTTCCAGATTACCGACATTGCCCGGCTGTTCCGGGTGCCGCCGCACATGATCGCTGATCTGTCGCGTGCCACCTTCAGCAACATCGAGCAGCAGAGCCTGGAGTTCGTCATGCACACCATGACGCCGTGGGCGGAACGATGGGAGGCCTCGATCGAGTCCGATCTCCTGCTCGACGGCGACGACCTGGAAGTCGAATTCGATTTCGCCAACCTGATGCGCGGCGATGCAGCGAGCCGTGCCGCCTATTACCAGAGCGGCATCCAGAACGGCTGGCTGACCCGGAACGAGGCGCGCATCGCCGAGAACCTGAACCCGCTCGACGGCCTGGACGAGC
This sequence comes from uncultured Pseudomonadota bacterium, assembly GCA_903883985.1. Taxonomy (GTDB): domain Bacteria; phylum Pseudomonadota; class Gammaproteobacteria; order Burkholderiales; family Thiobacillaceae; genus PFJX01. The sequence continues at coordinate 3,926 of CAISDD010000405.1, forward strand.
CCCTGCGACCGTTGAACATGGTCGAGGAAGGCGCGGCCGAGGATCAGGAAGTCGACGCGGAAGCCACCGAACCGCCCGCGCAGGAGTCGGCAGAGCCGAAGGATGACGAGGCGACGGCCCGCTTTCGGGCCGTGGTCACTTCGCAATCGGCCCGGGTGGCGCGTCGCATCAGCCGCGCCGGGGCCATCGAAGACAAGGATATCGCCCTCATCGCCGAGGCGTTGGCTCTGCCCATGGCGCATGTGGCCGCCTGGGCTGCTGAGGCGCGCGACCTGCCGATGAGCGAAGCCGCCATGACCGAATCACTGATTTCTCTTGGGATGACACCATGAAGCAACCCCTCTTGATCGCCGAATTTCTCTCGACGCCCTGGGCCCTGATGCCCGAGCGGTTCAACGCCCTGACGGCGGTGCTCGCCCGCTGGTCGCAGGGCGTGCCGGCGAGCGAGGCGGTGATGGACAGGATCGATGCCGACCGCACCGCACGCGAGGCACGCCGTCAGGCCGTGAGTTCGGCGGCAGGTGGTGGCATTGCCGTGCTGCCCCTCTATGGGGTGATCACGCAGCGCGGCAACCTGGTGGACGACGTCTCGGGGCCGGGCAGCGTGAGCACCCAGGTGTTCGCGCAGGCCCTGCGCCAGGCGCTGGCCGACGACACGGTGAGCCAGATCCTCATCGACATCGACAGCCCGGGCGGCAGCGTCTATGGCGTGTCGGAACTGGCCGACGAGATCGCCGCCGCGCGCACGCAAAAACCGGTGGTGGCGATCGCCAATAGTCTGGCTGCGTCCGCCGCCTACTGGCTGGGTGCGCAGGCCGCTGAACTCTATGTGACGCCGGGTGGCGAGGTCGGCTCGATCGGCGTCTGGCAGGCGCATTTCGACTACTCGCAGGCCCTGGCCGCCGAGGGGGTGACGCCCACGCTGATCTCCGCCGGCAAATACAAGGTCGAGGGCAATCCCTATGCTCCGCTCGACGAGGAGGCGCAGGGCTTCATGCAGTCCCGGGTGAACGACTACTACGGTGCGTTCACCAAGGCCGTCGCCCGTGGACGGGCTGTCCCCATCGCCCAGGTTCGTGAAGGCATGGGCCAAGGGCGTGTGCTCGGGTCCGAAGCCGCGCTGGCTGAGAACATGGTCGATGGAGTGGCCACATTTGATGACGTGATCAGGAAGATGCGGCGGGATGCGAAGGGCAGCGCGAAGTCACGGGCTTCGCGGCTGTCGCGAGCGAGGAACGCGTTGGCGATTGCGTGATGAGTTTAGTGTTCGGGCAGGTCCGGTTCGCTGCCGAGATGAGTACTACTTAACACGCTCAGCCGATCTCTAGAACGAGCCACCGCCTCGGAAGAGAAAGCCGATGGGTGCCGAAGGACGACAGCTTCAAAGGCTAGTTCCTCAAGCCCCATTTCGACGAGTGCCGTATAGCCCAACGCTTCAGCCTTTCGTTTCACGACTCGTTCTACTGCCTCAATCACCCCGTACCGCTCAATCATTGGCCAGGTCCGGGATGCGGGCTGGCGGCGTCCGGCCTTGGCGCTCAGCACTTCTTCATAAGCGTAAACGGCTTCGATGCACTCTCGCTCAACCTCAGATGTTGCGCCATAACTTTCAGCCCGAAGCTGAACGGCTTTCTTTCGGGCAGCAAGTGCAAGGTCTGGACGTCCACGCTCGATGACGTTTTTTGCGAACACCGCGCATTCTTCAGGAGTTTTTAGCTTCGCGACGAGATCATTCATGGTCGATGGCACACATGAGTTGGCAATTTTGGTTTTCCTTAGAGGATCAACACAGTGCTATGTCAATCGCACGCCCAGATCTACAGACCGTGTCTGACAACTATACGCTGCAGCCACTCAGCATGATCCATGACACACATTACAGCGAAGTTCCGTTGAGCCTCGCCCATCACTAACCCGACCCGTCGGTCGACACCAACCGCAACCGCCCCCGAGGCGGTTTTTTTACGTCCATTGAGCCCGCCGCGTGCGGGTTTTTGTTTTTGGAGAACCGAAATGAGCAAGCAATTGCGCGAGCTACAGGCTCGCAAGACCGCACTGGTGAAGGAGGCACGCGCGCTGACCGACCGTGCCGCCGCCGATAACCGCGACCTCAGCGACGAGGAAGTCACCGCCTTCGACACCCTCAAATCCCGGATCGACGCTACCTCGGCGGCCATCGACCGCGAGGCAGCCCTGATCGCCGAGGAAGCCCAACTGGCGGTGCATCAGGCCCTGGGCCCCATCGTCACCGACAACCGTGCGGCCGACCCGATGCATGGCTTCCGCAGTGTGGGCGAGTTCATGCAGGCGGTCTTCCAGGCCGAGAAACCTGGCAAGGGTATCGACGAGCGCCTGTTGATCGGCGGTGGCTCAGTTGGCAACCGAGGTGCGGCGGCACCTGGCACGTTCAGCAACGAGGCGGCGGGCCAGGACGGTGGCTTCCTCGTGCCGCCCCAGTTCTCGCAGCAGATCTTCCAGTTGTCGCTGGGTGAGGATTCGCTGCTGCCGCTCACCGACAACGTCGAGATCACCGGCAACA
>CAISDD010000406.1 GCA_903883985.1 uncultured Pseudomonadota bacterium
ATGATAACAAACAGGCCGCTAAAATGCCGCGATTTCCCCTGCTGCCAACCCGTATTCAGGAGCATCGAACATGAAATACCACGCGCTGATCACTGGCCTGCTGTTTGCCGCCATGTTTGCGGCCAATAGCTGGGCCAGCATGCCCTCCACCCACGCCGCCAAGGGCGACGCCGCCAAGGCGCAAAAAATCGTCAGCGAAGTGTGCGCGGCCTGCCACACCTCCGACGGCAACAGCACCAACCCCACGTATCCCGCGCTGGCTGGCCAGTCCCCCGAATACATCGCCAAACAGTTGCATGAATTCAAGGCCGGCATCCGCATGAACGCCACCATGGCGCCCAATGCCGCCAAGCTGTCCGAGGATGACATGCAAAACCTCGCGGCCTTCTTTAGCGCACAGCAACCCAAAATCAGGATGGCCAAGGACGCCAGCCTGATCGCCGAAGGCCAGAAGATCTACAAGGGCGGAAACGCCGGTAGCGGAGTGCCCGCTTGCGCTTCCTGCCACGGCCCCACAGGCGCCGGTATCCCAGTGCAGTTCCCGCGCCTGGCCGGGCAGCATTCCAAGTACGTACTCACCCAGCTCAAGAATTTCCGCAGTGGCGACCGCAGCAATGACGGTGGCAAGATGATGGAAATCATCGCGCGTAAGCTGACCGATCAGGAAATGAAAGCTGTGGCCGAATACGTCAACGGCCTGCGCTGATCCCTATCCTGCCTGACGACGGCCCGCCTCGTGCGGGCCGTTTTCTTTGAGGTTCTCGTTTTTATGCCCGCCGATCTCGCCGACCTTAACCCGCAACAGCGCCGTGCCGTGAACTATCTCGACGGCCCGCTGCTCGTGCTCGCCGGCGCCGGTTCCGGCAAGACCCGGGTGATCACCCGCAAGATCGCCTATCTCGTAGGCGAATGCGGCATCGACGCCCGCCATATCGCCGCCATCACCTTCACCAACAAGGCCGCGCGGGAAATGCGCGAACGCGTCGGTGAACTGCTTCCCGGCAAGCGTGGAAAAGGCCTCACCGTCTCCACCTTTCATTCCCTGGGCTTGCAGATACTGCGCCATGAGGCGCGCCGCATCGGCTACAAGCCGCGCTTCTCGGTGCTCGACGCGGCGGACGCCCAACAAATTCTGGCCGACATACTCAAGACCAGCGACAAGAACAGTTTGCGCCAGGCCGCAGCCACCGTCTCCAACTGGAAGAACGCCCTGCTCACCCCGGGTGGCGCCCTGAACGCCGCCGTGGACGAGTCCGAACGCCAGGTCGCACTCGCTTATCAGTCCTATCAGGACACCCTGCGTGCCTACCAGGCGATGGACTTCGATGACCTCATCCGCCTGACCGTACAGTTGTTCCAGGAACACCCAGAGGCACTGGCCACCTGGCAGGGACGGCTGCGTTACCTCCTGGTGGACGAATACCAGGACACCAATGGCGCCCAGTACGCCCTGCTGAAACTGCTAGCCGGCAGCACCTGGCGCTTTAAGGCTGTAGGCGACGATGACCAGGCAATCTACGCCTGGCGCGGCGCCGACGTGGAAAACCTGCGCCGCCTGGGGCAGGACTACCCAAATCTGGCGATCATCCCGTTGACCCAGAATTACCGATCCAGCCAGCGCATCCTCGCCGCCGCCAACAGCGTCATCGCCCACAATCCGCGCCTGCATGAGAAATCCCTGTGGAGCGAACACGGCCTGGGCGATCACATCGAACTGCTGCAATGCCGCGACGACCGCCACGAGGCGGAATCCGTAGCGCTGCGCATCTCCGCGCACAAGTTCGAGTACCGCACCCGCTTCGACGATTACGCCATCCTCTATCGCGGCAATCACCAGGCCAGGCTGTTCGAAGAGGCGCTGCGCGAAGCCAAGATTCCCTATGTGCTCTCCGGCGGACTATCCTTCTTCGACAAGGCCGAGATCAAGGATCTGTGCGCCTACATGCGCCTGATTGCCAATCCGGACGACGACCCCGCCTTCATCCGCGCGTCCACCACACCGCGACGCGGAGTGGGGGTGGCCACCCTGGAAAAGCTGGGAGACCATGCGGGACAGCGCCATATCAGCCTGTTCGCGGCCGCTTTCGAGGCCGGCTTCCAGAGCCCGATGCCGCCGCGCCAGCTAGAGCCATTGCTGACCTTCTGCGACTTCATCCGCCGCACGGCGGAGCGCGCGGAGAAGGAAGCGGCCGGTCTCCTGCTGGAGGAGTTGCTTGCCGCCATCCATTACGAGGAATGGCTGTACGACTCGGAAGACGAGCGCGCCGCCCGCGCCCGCTGGGGAAATGTGCGCGAATTCGTCGATTGGTTGAGCAAGAAGGGCGAGGCCGACGGCAAGAGCCTGATCGAACTTTCGCAAACCATCACCCTGATGAACCTGCTGGAAGGGCGCACCGACGAGGCACCCGACGCCGTCCGACTCTCCACCTTGCATGCCGCCAAGGGCCTGGAATATCCCCATGTCTACCTGGTGGGAGTGGAGGAAGAAATTCTGCCGCACCGGGAATGCCTGGAAGGCCCGCGCCTGGAAGAAGAGCGCCGCCTTATGTATGTCGGCATCACCCGCGCCCAGCGTGGCCTCACCATCACCTGGTGTGGCAAGCGCCGGCGCGGCGGCGAGATGGTAACGTGCCTACCCTCGCGATTCCTGAACGAAATCGACCAAAAGGAAGTCAAGCGCAGCGGCGCGCCACAAGCCGAAGGCGATGTCCGCGAAGAAGGCCGACGCCGGCTTTCCGCGCTCAAAGCCATGTTGGGCTCAAGCTAGCCGGGGTTTAACAAGCGCGATATTTTTTTACATAACAATCATAGTGTTACGGCGCAATTGTGTAACTTCTCAATAAGTCACGGCATAGTGCGGTCAGCGCCCGTTCACGCGGGGTAGTGACGTAACCCACCCCAGGCAGGTTGAAGAAGACCTGGCGAGTCCCTGTAGCGCAGGCATCCTTGCCTGCGTCTTTGAAAAC
>CAISDD010000407.1 GCA_903883985.1 uncultured Pseudomonadota bacterium
CGACTGAGTAGCATCCTTCGACTGTTCGACTGTTCGACTGTTCGACAAGCTCACAGCTCACAGCTCACAGCTCACAGTGAGCTTGTCGAACAGTCGAACCATGAATAAATCCAACAAAATCAGCGCTTCCCTAGGGTTACTCGGTTTGTAGGCAAAATCAGTTACGCGACATTACTTAGTCAATTCGGCGTAGGTTGCAGACATCACCAGTCCCGTAGTCTCGTAGTCCAATCCCAACGCCCACACTGCACCCAAAGAAAACCCCCCAGCCTGGTGAGCGACGGGTGGGCGTGGAACCGTTTCAGGCATACGGCGGAATAAACGGCATTCCGTCCTACGCTGGCAGTATGCCCACTTCCATGACTGGCATGTCGTGCGCCTTGTGGGAGCCGGCTTGCCGGCGAATGGAAGTGTCGCCGGCGTGCAAGTGTTGGCATCGCGGGCAAGCCCGCTCCCACGCACGCCGTCCACTTCCATAGAGGTTCATTTCGCCGCTTCAGATGCTTTGACGCAGGGCGTCGACGATGGGAATGCGGCGTACGCGTAAGGCGGGGATGAAGGCGGCCAGGATCGTGGCGACCACGCCTATGGCGTAGGCGCCGGCTAGGACTGAGGGGACGATGCGGATGCGGGCGACATAGCTCAGGTCGGCATTGGGCGGCGGGGGCATGGGGATGCCGATGGCGGAAATCAGCAGCGCCAGGATGACTCCCAGGAGCACGCCGGCGGTGGCACCGACCAGGGCGATGAGGATGTTTTCCTTGATGATGAGCTCGACCACTCGGCGACTGCGGTTGCCCAGGGCCATCATGGTGCCAAATTCCCCCACACGCTCGAATACGCTCATGTTGACGCTGTTGACCACGGAGAGCAGCACCATCAGCAGGATGATGATGCGCAGGACGCCAAACTGGATGTCATACATCTTCACGGTCTTGGCATAAAAGTCATTCAGTTGCAGCCAGGTATTTACCTCCAGCCCGGTGCCGGAGAGCGACGCCGACAAGGCCATTGCAATAGGCAAGGTATCCTCGGTGCGTTTCAGGGAGACGACCAGGGTGTTGATGCCGCCGCTGGCGAGCAGATCCCTGGCCGCGGCCAGGGGGATGCGCACGGCGTGGGCATCGTAGTCCTTGGAAAAAGTCTGGAATAGGCCAACGACCTGGAATTCCTGGCTGTTCAGGGCGCCTTCGGGCGTGTTGATCACTAGCGTGACCCAGTCGCCAGGCGCCAACCGTAGCGCGTGGGCCAGACCCTGGCCCAGCATCATGCCGTGTTCATCCACTTGGCGCAGGCGTTGCCCCGCCTGGATCCGCATGCCGCTGCCCAGTCGGGCTTCGCGGTCTGGCTCCACCCCTTCACCGATGATGGGCAAGTCGGCGCGACCGTTGTTGAGCAGGCCGGAGAAAAACAGGCGCTCCAGGACGTCCTCGACCCCAGGGCTTGCCATGATTTTCTTGCGCAGTGGCTCGGGCTCGCCGATCAGAAATTTTTCCGGGCTTCGCGCGCCGGCCTCGAAATAGCCGGTTCTGGCGATCTGTAGATGGCCGGACTGGGAGTGGATCAGGGCCTCGCCCAGTTGCGAGAAGATGTCGTGGACGAAGCCGCCGCTCAGGATTAGTCCGACCACGCCAGCGACGATGGCCAGCAGGGTCATGGCGGTGCGTGCCTTGTGGCGCAGGACGTTGCGGAGTGCCAGTTTCCACATGGGGTGAGCGTCTCAGCGGTTGTGGCGCAGTGCGTCGACGATCACCAGCCGGGATGCGCGCCAGGCTGGATAGATGCTGGCGATGAGCGTGGTGGACAAGGCCAGCAGCAAGGCGTCGAAGACGATGCCTGGGGTCACGATGACACCGGCCAGGAAACCCCGAGACATGCCCGGCGCCGGTGGCATGGGAATGCCGATCGCCGAGATGACATGGGCCGCCAAGGTGCCCAGAGCGACCCCGAAGATTCCGCCCACGGCGCCTAACAGCCCGCCTTCCAGCAGGAACAGAACCAGAATGCGCTGGCGTCGCACACCCAGGGCCATGGCGGTGCCGATTTCCACGGTGCGTTCCATCACGCTCATGGTCATGGTGTTGCTGATGCTGAGCACGATGATGACGGCGATGATGAGCTTGACCACACCCATCTGGCGCGAGAACAAGGCCACGGTCTTGTTGTAGAAGTCCGCCAGTCGGGTCCAGGGCACGACCTCGAAACCCCGCAGGCTGGGTTCCATACGCAGGCGCGACATGACCGGATCGGTCAGGTTCGTGTCCTTCAGGGTCACGATCCAGAGGTGGGCGCCCTGGGTGCGCAGGAGTTCGCGCGCGGTTGCGATGGGCATGCGCAGAATGCTGTCATCGAAGGCCTTCATGGAGGTGGAGATCAGGCCGCGAACCTTGCCCTCGATCGCATTCATGCCGCCGGATGCGGTGGAGCAGAGCAAGACGATGCTGTCTCCGGTCGTCACACCCAGATTGGCGGCCAGTCCTGCTCCCAGGACGATCCCTTTGGGATCGTCGCCGGAGAGCAACTTTCCGGCGATCACCTGGAGGTCGCGCGAGGAAGGGTCCAGAACGGGGTCTATGCCTTCGCCGCTGAACGACAGCGCATTCTCGCCATGGCTTACCAGACAGTTGAACGCCAGCCTCGGCACCACGCTTCGCACCTCGGGCAGTGCTTGCAAGGCGAGCAGGGCAGGGGAGTGTGCCGGCATCAGGTAGTGATACGGGTCCGCCAGACCGTCTTCGTGGTAGCCGGGCCTGGCTACCTGCACGTGGCCTAGTTGGTTGACCGTGGAAAGCTCACGGTTCGCCCAATAGATCCATTCCATGTAGCCTACGGAGAGCATCATGGCGATGACACCAAAGCCGATGGCGAGGATGGCGATCACGCTGCGCCTGCGCTGCCGCAGGATGTTGCGCTGGGCCAGGCGGAAATCGACCAGTAGGGTATAGGCGGTGAGGGCCATGTTTCCGTGCCGGCTCAGGTGGCGTTTCTACTTCAAGCCAAAGCGATTCATCAAGTCATACAGGGTCGGGCGGCTGATCCCGAGGAGTTCGGCCGCCTGCGCGACGTTGCCGTTGCTGCGGCCGAGCGCCTTGAATATGGCGCCGCGCTCCGCTTCGTCGCGGACCTGGCGCAGGTTGAGCGGTTCGCTCTCCTGCTCCTTGGGTCGGGTGGTCAGGCCCAGGTCTTCCTGAGAGATATGCGGGCCATCGGACATGATGACCGCCCGCTTCATGGTGTTTTCCATTTCTCGCACGTTGCCCGGCCAGGTGTGGGCTTCGATGACCTGCATGGCCTCTGGCGAAAATCCGCGCAAGGCCCGGCCCTGGGCCTGGGCGAAACGATCGAGAAAAGCGTGTGCCAGTAGGGAGAGATCCGACAGCCGCTCCCGCAAGGGGGGGATGCGTACCGTGATTTCCGAGAGGCGGTAGTAGAGATCCTCGCGGAAGTGGCCGGTAATATTGCGCTCCTCGAGATTCTGATGGGTGGCGGCCACCACCCGCACGTCCACCGCGATCTCGCCGCGTCCGCCCAAGCGTTCGATCACGCGTTCCTGGAGAAAGCGCAGCAGCTTGGCCTGGAGTGGCATGGGCAAGTCGCCGATTTCATCGAGAAACAGCGTGCCGTGGCCGGCATATTCGATCTTGCCTATGGTCTGTTTGGTGGCGCCGGTAAAGGCCCCCTTCTCGTAGCCGAACAGTTCCGATTCGAGCAGGTTCTCGGGAATGGCGGCGCAGTTGATGGCCACGAAGCGCTCTTTCGCGCGTGGCGACAGATCGTGCAGGCCGCGCGCCAGGACTTCCTTGCCGGTGCCGGATTCACCCAGCAACAAAATCGTGGCATCGCTAGGCGCGACCTTCTCGATGGTGCGGCAAATCTTGAGCATGGCGGGGTCGCCAGTCAGCAGGCCCTGTAGCGGTTCGGAACGACCACGCGAGGAAAGCTGCCTGTTTTCCCGTTCCAGCCCGAATACGCGGAAGGCGCGGGCGATGACGATCTTGAGGATCTGCTCGTCGAATGGCTTGTTGTAGAAATCGAACGCGCCCAGGCCGATGGCCTTGACGGCGTTGGTACGGTCCTGATTGCCGGTGACGACGATGATCTTCGTGGTGGGGCAAAGTTGCAGGATCTGCTGCAACGCGGCCAGGCCTTCCGTCGCGCCGTCAGGGTCGGGTGGCAATCCCAGGTCCAGCAGCACGACCGCGGGTTCGTAGCGGCGTATCTGTGCGAGCGCCGATTCCCGATCGGCCGCGATCAGGACTTCATAGTCATCCAGGCTCCATTTGATCTGTTTTTGCAGCCCCACGTCGTCTTCTACCAGCAGTATCTTCGCAGGTTTTTCGCTCATGGTTGTCCATCTCCGGCCGCTTGCGAGCTTGATTCGATTCCCTGGGTCGCACCATCCTGGGGCAAGCCCAAACCGAGACTGTGCGGCGATAGGCCCGGGTGCAGTGGGAATCTCAGCGTGAAACGGCTGCCCTGCCCGAGTCGACTCTCGACGGCGATGTCGCCCCCCAATTCCTGAACGTAGGACTTGCACTCATAAGCGCCTATTCCCATGCCGGTTCCCTTGGTGGAATCGAAAGGTCGAAACAGTCGCTCACGGATGAAGCTGTCATCCATGCCGGCTCCCGTATCCGCGACCACGATTTCTGCCCAGTGATCGCTGCGGTCGAGTGTAACACTCACTTTTCCCGTGTATGGCGTCGCTTCGATCGCGTTCTGTACGAGGTGACCGAGTATGCGCGTGAGCTTTTCCCGGTCGGCGCTCACCCGTATTCCCTGTGCGTGGATGCTGAGCGTGGGCTTGAGGCTGAACGCGCTATTGGATTCGATCACATCCTGCAACAATTCATCCAGGGCGATCTCGCCGCTGCCGCGGACGTCCGGTTTGTCATGTAGTTTGATCAGCATCCGGTTCATGCGAGCCAGGGAGCTTTCGATGGTCGCCAGCATGTCTTCCTGGAATTCGGGCTTGTGTTTGTGGCGTTCCGCATTGGCCAGCAGTAAGGAGAGCTGCGCCACCAGGTTCTTGATGTCGTGTACCACGAAGGCTGCGGCCCGGTTGAAGGACTCGAACTGGCGCGCCACGGTCAGTGCCTCTGCCGCACGCGCCTGAGCGAGGTGTGCGGTTGCCTGGCGCGAGGCGGTTTTCAGCAGGTCGCTGATTTCCCAGTCGAAGACTACGCCACCGCGGGAATCCGCCAGCACCATGACGCCTAACAGGCTTTCGTGCCAGAAGAGGGGGATCACCAGCCAGGCACGCGCTTCACCCGCCAACCAGGGGGGAGGGGTCGCGTCTCCCAGGTATTCCGGTTGGTCTTCGCATTCATGTAGATCCAGGATCCAGCGGCTGCTTTCCAGGAAGCGAGCGAAAGGGTGGTCGGTGGCGAAGTGGCCATTCATGTCCGACCAGTTCCAGTGGGCGCAACGTCGGAAGTAGCCGTCGTTCTGCTTCATCCAGAGGGCTGCGGCCGGGCTGTCAACCAGCCCGGCCATGGCTTCCAGGCTGCGCTCGTAGACCTGTGAACCCGGGTCGCCAGCGGTCAGCAGGTCGGTGAAATGCAGCCATTCTTCTCGGTAATCGTAGCGGTAGTGGAAAAAATTCTTGGATAGAAACACCCTCAGGTGCGCGCGCGCGACCCCGGAAAATACGATGACCAGGAGCAGGGCGATGGCGCCGAACAGGAAGACGGTCTGCAACAGCGAGCCCCAGGTGCCGCCGACGATGCGCAGGTAGTAGCCGGCGGCGGCCATGAGCATGAGATAGATGCCCGAGCCGCCCAGTGCGACGGAGTGGAAGGCCATGCGATGCGATATGCCCATCGGCCGGCTTTCCGGGCTGCGCTGCAAGGATATCCACAACAGCGGAACCAGGAGCGCGTTGACTGCGCCGCGCGCGGTCCAGGTGTCGGCCGAAATTCGGCTGAACAGCATGGCCTCGGAATAGAGATAAAAATCGTAGGCGAACATGCCGCCCAGGGCCAGACAGAGAAACTTGATGCTCCAGCGTTCCTTGGGGGGGGTGTTGCGATAGAACTGTTCCACCAGAACCATGCCGAATATGGCGGTGATGTTGGGAAGCAGCACGTAGGCCAGGAGGCTGGTCATACCTCCGGGCCAGAGCAGGGCAGCGCCTTGTGCGAGCAGGGCGCTCACACCGAGAAGCGACAGACCCTGCCCCATCCCGGTAAGCCCGGGCGAGTCGAAGTGGTCTCCGTCGCGCAGTGCGGTCAGACCGCGCCAGAACAGCCAGAGCCAGGCCATGTTCCGGGCCAGTTCCAGCAGTGCCAGCAGTTCCTGGCCTACACCCAGCCAGGCCTGCAAGGCGGCAAACGCGGCCCAGACGGCGGACAGTGCAGCCGGCAGCCGCAAGCGCAGCGTGCGGCTGGAGGAACGATCGCAGGCCAGGGCCAGCGCCGCGAAAGCTGCGGCACCCAAGCCGTAGCTCGCGCAGGCGACCAGCATCAGCGCACCCCTTTGCCCAGAACCACCACCTGAGCCGTCTGCAACAAGATCATGAGGTCAAGGAACAGGCTGTGGTTCTTGACGTAATAGAGATCGTACTGGAGCTTGGACATGGCGTCTTCCACGCTCGCGCCGTAGGGGAATTTTACTTGCGCCCAGCCCGTGATCCCAGGTTTGACGCTATGCCTGGCATGGAAATAGGGGATCTGCGCGGCCAGTTCATCGACGAAGTAAGGCCGCTCCGGCCGTGGGCCCACGAAGCTCATGTGGCCGAAAAACACGTTGATGGTCTGCGGCAATTCGTCGATGCGCAGGCGGCGGATCAATCGTCCCACGCCGGTGGTGCGGTCGTCCTTGTGCAGGGCCCAAACCGGGCGGCCATCTTTTTCGGCATCGGTGTACATGCTGCGGAACTTGAAGATGGTGAAATTCTTTCCGTACTGCCCCACCCGTTCTTGCGTGTAGAAGATCGGACCTCGGCTTTCCATGCGGATCAACAGGCCGGTCAACAGCATCATGGGCAGGGTGACCAGGAGCACGATACTGCTGACTACCATGTCGAAAACGCGTTTGACCACGTCGCGGCTCATGCCTTGAGTGAAACCGTCGGAAAAGATCATCCAGCTGGCGTTGATCGCTTCCAGCGGCAGGATGCCGGTCTGGCGCTCGAAAAATGTGGGCAGGTCGAGGACACTGACGCCGCGCAGCTTGCATTTGAGCAATTCGGCCACGGGTAAACCTCCGCCGCGGCGTTCGCGTATGGCCACGACGATTTCATCCACGCCAAACTGTTCCACCAGGTCGCGGATGTTGTCCGTGTCGGTGAGTACCCGCTCGCGTGGTACATAGCTGTGGATCGAGCCCATCGGCAGGTAACCGATGATGTTGAGGCCCTGGGTCTCGCCCTGAGAGGCCAGTTCCTCGATCTTCGCCGCGCGGGTGCCGGTCCCCAGAACCAGCACCCGCTTTTTGAACAAGTCGACCCTGTCCCACTCGATGAACATCAGGCGGATCAGGATGACTGAGAGTATGGAGATGACGATGGCCGAGACGAGTTCGCTGCCGCTGGCGAAAACCTCGGGCAATGCCAGGGATCCCGCGTAAAGCAGGAGCGCGCTGACGGAGAAACTGCCGAAAATGCGAAAAAACAGGCTGCGCAGGCCCGTGGTCCAGGCCCAGCCATAGAGGTCGAACATGGAACTGTGCAGGGTGAGCAGGGCCGCGAACAGCAGGGGTTTGTAGAGTGCGACTTTCACCGGCAATACGGATCCGTGCCTCTGAGCGGAGAAGTCGCTGGCGAAATAGAACACCAGAAACTCCAGCACAGTGAGGAAGAGCATGCTCAAGGAGATGTAATGGCGGAAAAAACGAATCATGCTAGGGTCATGGACTAGTCCGGAAATCGTCCTGTAATGGAGGGGCGGCAGCCGCGCCATGTCCGCACGGTCGTGTGGCGGTGACACGGGGCGCATTGTAGCCGTAGGCGGGATTCACGGATCGGTTTCGGCGATCAGCTTTTCCAGTCGGCCCAGGGATATCCGCGGGGACTGGCGTGTATCCGGATTGACCATGCGTACCAGGACATCCGCCGGTTCCGAATAGACCAGGTAAGCCATGCGCGCTGCGCGATCCTGGACTTTGTAGGCGATCCCCTGATTGACCAGAAACTGCTCGAAATCCTTGCTGACCGCCTCGGCGATTTCCAGTTCTATCGGGCTGTTTGCGCAGGCGGCGCCGGTGACGACCGCTCCCGTCAGCGCGGGTTCGAAGCGCGAGAAGGCACGCATCACTTCCCTGGCTTGCAAGCGCAAGCCGGCCAGCAGGGCGCCCTGTTCCTCTGGATGGAACAGGGCCTGGCGTTCGGCCAGAGCCGCGTCGATTTCTTCGTTGCTGGGCATGCCCTGTCCCCCCGGCAACCCCAGTTGTCGTGCCGCCTTGCGTTTGGCTAGCGCATGATCGCCGAGTCCGTGTTCCGCCATGAAACGTGCGGCCAGGTCGGCGACTCGCGCGCGGTCATGCTGCGCACGCGCTTCGCGCGAGGCGGTCATCAGATGCCCGGACCCGGGGGGGCTACAGGCGGGATGCCGAAGGGCTGGGGTGCCGCGGTCACGGCACCGGGTAAGGGGGGCGATCCGGGAAGTGGCTCCGACGCCGGCACAGGCGCGTATTCCTGGAAGAAATATTCCTGCATGCCCTGGCCTTCCGGCGAAGGCGTGCCGGTCTTGGGGTCGATCGCATGGGAGACGACGCCGGCGGGAGCTAGAGGCGGCATTTCCGCCACGCCCTTCATGATCTCGTCCATGTATCGAATCCAGATCGGCAAGGCGGTACCGCCCCCGGTTTCCCCGGAACCCAGGGAGCGCGGCTGGTCGTAGCCCATCCAGGCGACCGCCACGCGGGTCTTCTGGAAGCCAGCGAACCAGGCATCGCGGTTGTCGTTGGTGGTGCCAGTCTTGCCCGCGAGGTCGCCGCGTCCCAGGCGCATCGCGGCCGCACCCGTGCCGCGCCGGATCACGTCTTGCAGCAGGCTGGTCATGATGAAGGCATTGCGCGGGTCGATCGCCGGGGTGGGGGCTACCGGGGCGAAGCTCTCCAGGACATGGCCGTCCTTGTCCGTCACCTTGAGCAGATGCCATGGAGGCACCCGGCCGCCGCCGTTGGCGAACACGGCATAAGCCGTCGCCAGCGACAGAGGGGTGACTTCGCCCGCGCCCAGCGCCATGGTCAGGTAGGCAGGGATGCGGCTCATGTCGAAGCCGAATTTTGCGGCATATTCGTGGACGAAGGGAACGCTGGCTGCCTGCAAGACGCGGATCGAGATGAGGTTCTTGGATTTCGCCAGAGCCATGCGCAAGGTCAGCGGCCCTTCCATGGTGCCGTCATAATTCTTTGGCTCCCAGGCCACGCCACCGGTTTCCGCCGGGTCTACCGTGATCGGCGCGTCATCGAACACACTCGCCGGAGTGACGCCTCGTTCCAGCGAAGCGGAATAGATGAAAGGCTTGAAGCTGGAACCGGGCTGGCGCCACGCCTGGGTCACATGGTTGAACTGGCTGCGGGTAAAGTCGAAGCCGCCCACCATGGCGCGTATCGCGCCGGTATCGGGCGACAGGGCGACGAAGGCGGCCTGCACCAGGGGCAAACAGGTCAGTTGCCAGGAGGCTCCCGGGGACAGTCGCACTACGCGCACCACGCTGCCGCGACCCAGTCGCTTCTCGGCGGCCACCTTGGCTGACAGGAAGCGTTGCGCGAACTGGATTTCGCTGGGGCCAAGATCGATGCTCTCACCGCTGCGTATGCGCACCCGTATGCGTGTCTTGTCCACGGAGAGCACCACACCCGGCAGGAAGCCATTGGATTCCTCTCGTTCCAGCAAATCCGCCTCGATCACTTTTTCGGCATCCGCCGAGTCCGAGGGGAGTTGCAGATGGGCCTCGGGGCCGAAATAACCCCGGCGCCGCTGGAACTCCACCACACCCTGACGTACCCCTGCCACGGCGGCGCGTTGGTCGGCCCGCTTGAGGGTGGTGTAGACCTTCATGCCGCTGACATAGATCGAATCGCCGTATTTCTGGTGCATGCGCTGGCGCACCAGTTCCGCCAGATAGGGCGCCTCCGCCTCGAAATTCTGGGGAGAATATTTTACCGGCAGGCGCTGCTCCCTGGCGCGCGCGTAGTCTGCCTCGCCGATGTAGCCCAGCGCCCTCATGCGCCCCAGGACGTAGATCTGCCGGGATTTGGCGCGCGTGGGGTTGACCACTGGGTTATAGGCCGAAGGCGCCTTGGGCAGGCCGGCGAGCATGGCTGCCTCGGCCAGATTGATCCTGGCCAGCGGCTTGCCGAAGTAGATCTGGGCAGCCGCGGCGAAGCCATAGGCACGTTGCCCCAGGTAGATGTGGTTGATGTATATCTCGAGGATTTCATCCTTGCTCAAGGCGTGTTCGATCTTGATCGCCAGCAAGGCTTCGTTGAGCTTGCGTCGGAAGGATTTTTCCGAGGTCAGGAAGAAGTTGCGTGCAACCTGCATGGTGATGGTGGAGGCCCCTTCCTTGGCCCCGCCTGATACCAGATTGCTGATCGCCGCCCGCAGTATGCCCAGGGTGTCCACGCCGCCATGCTGATAGAAGCGATCATCTTCTGCGGCCAGGATGGCCTGGCGCATGAATTTCGGCGTGTCGATTAATCGTACAACGTCCCGTCTTTCCTCGCCAAATTCGCCGATCAGGACGCCATCCTCGGTGTAAATACGCAAGGGTTGTTTGGGTTGGTAGTCGGTCAGACTATCCAGGCTGGGCAGATTGGGGTAAATCAGTGCGGCGGAGAGGCCGGCTATGGCGGTTGCCACGACGATCAGGCCAGCGGCCCCCGCCAGGAGAAGTTGCCACCAACGGGTCATGTCGAACTCGGTGAGAAGGGTGGAAGCAGACGGTGGAAAAAAATTACTTGTGCGCGGCCATGCAGTTGTTGCTAGGATTTGCCGCAGTCTACTAAATAAGCGCTTGAACAGCGCACAAAGGGGAATGTGTTGAAATTCGCGTTTCCAGGCCAGGGGGCACGGCCGCTAATCGGCGTCGATATTAGCTCATCGGCCGTGAAAATGCTTGAGCTCGGCCGCAGCGGCAAGGACATGCGCAGAGTGGAGCGCTATGCCATCACCCTCTTGCCCAAGGAGTCCGTGGCGGACGGCGTCATCGCCAAGCCCGACCTGGTCGAGGCCGCCATGCGGGAGTGCTGGCGAGCGCTCGAAACCAAGACGCGCACGGTGGCGCTGGCCTTGCCCGCTTCCGCCGTCATTACCAAGAAAATACTCCTGCCGGTGGGGTCCAGCGAGGCGGATATCGACACCCAGGTGGCGGCGGAAGCCAACCAGATGGCGGCGTTCTCGCTCGACGAAGTCAGTCTGGATTACCAGATACTCGGGCCCAACGCCCGTAATGCCAACGAGAACGATGCGCTGGTCGTGCTTTCCCGGCGTGATCGAGTGGAAGAGCGCGTGGCCTTGGCGGAGTCGGTGGGGCTGAACACGGTCATCATGGATGTGGACGCTTTCGCCATCCTCACAGCCTACGAACAGATGCTCTTTCACCTGCCAGAAAATGGCAGCGGCCAGACCGTCGCCATCATCGATATCGGCGCCAACACCTCGCATATCAACGTGTTGCACGACAACCAGTTGGTCTATCAGCGCGAACACTCGCTGGGTGGCAACATGCTCACCAATGAAATCGCCCGTCGTTTCGATTTGCCCACGGAGGAAGCCGAGGACGCCAAACGCAAGGGGCTGCTGCCGGACAGCTACGAGTCGGAAGTACTGCAACCCTTTCTGGACACGGTCGCGCTGGAAATCGGACGCGCGTTGCAACTGTTCTTTTCGGCCACCTCGCACCAGACGGTCGATCACATCCTCCTGGCCGGGGGGTGCGCCGCCATTCCCGGGCTGGATGAAGTGGTGCACGGCAAGGTGCAGACCAGCACCCTGATCGCGAATCCCTTCGCCAAGATGGCGGTGTCTGGCCAGGTCAGGGCACGCCAGCTCGCCATCGATGCGCCGGCGCTGTTCGTCGCCTGCGGCCTGGCCTTGCGCAAGTTCGACCGGACATGAACCCGATCCGCATCAACCTGCTGCCTCACCGCCAACTGCGCCGCGCGCAACAGCAGCGTCTGTTCGCGATCCTGGCCGTGGCCGTGGCCGGGCTGGGCCTGGCGGTCGTGGCCATAGGCCAGATGCACTTGGTTAATGCGAAGCATGTCCAGGACAGCCGCAACGCCTTTTTGCGCGAGGAAAATGCGAAACTCGACAAGCAGATCGCCGAGATCAAGCAACTTCGGGACAAAACCCAGGATTTGCTGGCGCGCAAGAAGGTGGTGGAGTCCTTGCAAGGCAACCGCGCCGAGGCCGTGAGTCTGTTCGACGCGCTGGCCCGGTGCATGCCTGATGGGCTCTATCTAAAGAGTGTCAAGCAGACCGGGGACATCCTGGCGCTCAATGGGTATGCCCAATCCAGTGCACGCGTATCCGCGTACATGCGGGCGCTGGACGATACTCCCTTGTTCCAGGAGCCCACCTTGATAGAAGTGAAGGCCGCGGAGCTTGGCAAGACGCATGTCAACGAGTTCTCCATGACCGTGAAGATCACCCGTACAGAACCGCCGACGGACGCGAAGGGCAAGCCATGAACCTGAACTGGTCCGACCTGAACCATGTCGATCTCAAGGACATCGCCAATGCCCCCTTGCCGCTGCGGGCGCTGTTGCTGGCCGTACTCCTCGTTATGATGGTCGCTGGCGGCTGGATGCTGCTCTGGTCGGACAGCCTCAAGGAACTCGACGCCGCGCGCCAGGAAGAGCAGCGCTTGCGCGATACCTATGTCGCCAAGAAGATCCAGGCTTATCACTATGCGGCTTACAAACAGCGTTACACGGACGTGGAGAAGTCGCTCGCTTCGCTCCTGCGGCAACTGCCCGACCGTTCCGAGATGGATGCCTTGCTGACGGATATCAACCAGGTCGGCATCGGTCATGGGCTTGAGTTCGAGTTGTTTCGCCCCGGCAGCGAAACCCTGGCAGGCTTCTATGCCACGCTGCCGGTGTCGATCAAGGTCACCGGTGGGTATCACGATCTCGCCAGCTTCGTGGGCGATCTCGCCAGACTACCGCGCATCGTCACGCTCCACGACATCGCCTTGCTGCCGGCCAAGAACGGGAGTCTGGGCATGGATGCTCGCATTCAGACCTATCGTTACCTGGACGAGAAGGAACTGGTCGCCGCGAAGAAACTGGGGAGCAAGAAAAAATGAGGCGCATCTGCCTATGCTGCGTGCTGCTTCTGACGGGTTGTGCTCGGGATGAATTTGCGGATCTGCGCGCTTTCATGGCTCGTTCCGGGCAGGGCGTGCAACAGCCGCTGGAACCCTTGCCCGCAGTTCGGCCTCAGCGGGATTTCAAGTACGACCCGAGCGGTTTGTCCGACCCCTTCAGTCCCCGTGGCCTCAAACCCAGCAAGGGCGGCGGCCTCCAGCCCGATTTGACCCGGCCCAAGGAGCCGTTGGAACTGGAGCCCCTCGATGGCCTGCACATGGTGGGCACGCTACAAAAGAGTGGCCATTTGTATGCTCTGGTCCGCCGCCCGGACAACACCCTGTATCGCCTGGCCAAAGGGGACCGCATCGGCCAGAACTTCGGAGTCATCGTCTCCATCAGCGAATCCCGGATCGAAATCAAGGAGATGATCCAGGATGGCGCCGGCGACTGGACAGAATCGAAGGCCAGCCTGGCCCTTCAGGAGTAAACGGTATGAAATCGATTTCCCCCACGCATCGGGCGCTCCGCTACCCGTTTTGTTTCGCAGCGCTGCTGCTGCTGGTCGCCAGCGCCCACGCGAGCGGCGTCCCCAACGTCCTGAATGCCGTGGTCTTGACCCAGGGCAACAATGACAGCCAGGTGATCAAACTGGTCTTCAAGGATGCGGTGGCGGAACTGCCCATCGCCTTCACGACCAGCAATCCACAGCGTCTGGTGCTCGACTTCCCTGCTACCGGCAGTGCCCTGCCGCGCGCCTCGGAGGGGTCGGACGACGGCGCGGTGAAGAACTGGCAGGTGGTGCAGGCGGGTGAGCGCACTCGCGTCGTGCTCAACCTGAATAAGCCCGTGAGCTATGAGCTGCGTCGTGATCGCAATCTGGTGCTGGCCGTCATCCATGGCATCGACGCCCAACCCGGCACGCCCCTGCCCGCACGTTTCGCCGAGACCGGTCCGGTGGGCGGGCACGGCATACGCGACATCGACTTTCGCCGCGGCAAGGAGGGCGAGTCGCGCATCCTGGTGAGCCTGTCCGGTCCGGGCGTAGGCGTCGACATTCAGAAGCTGGGCGGCGCCATCCAGGTTGATTTCCTCAATACCACGCTCCCCAGCCCATTGCGTCGGCGCCTGGATGTGACCGATTTCGCCACGCCGGTACAGGCTGTGGAAACCTTCGAACTGGGCAAACAGACTCGTATGCTGGTCAGCCCCAAGGGCAAGTGGGACTACTCCGCCTGGCAGGCCGGCGATCAGTTCACCCTGGAAGTGCGTTCGCTGGAAGGCCCCCAGTCCGCCCAGGACGGCAAGCCGCAATATGTCGGCGAGAAACTCTCGCTCAATTTCCAGAACGTGGAAGTCCGCTCGGTGCTCCAGGTCATCGCCGACTTCACTGGCTTCAACATCATTACCAGCGACACCGTTTCCGGCAGTGTCACGCTGCGCCTCAAGGACGTGCCCTGGGATCAGGCCCTGGACATCATACTCAGGGCCAAGGGCCTGGCCAAACGTGCCACGGGGAACGTCATCTGGATCGCCCCGCGCGACGAGCTTGCCGCCAAGGAAAAGTTGGAAATGGAAGCGCGTCAGCAGATCGCCGACCTGGAAGACATCGGCACCGAGTTCATCCGACTCAACTACCTGCGCGCCAACGATGCCCAGGCCATCCTCAACGGCCAGTCATTGAATGCCACCCAGGCCAGCGAGAGCGTGTCCTGCAGCGCCCAGGCAGCGGGAGTCGGCGGAAACAACGCGCCAGCCACGTCCACGGCCGGCGCCGGTGTGGGGCAGCGCATCCTGTCCAAGCGTGGCACGAGCTCCTACGAACTCAAGACCAACACCCTGTTCGTCCAGGATACCCAGAGCAAGATCAAGGAGATCAAGGCCATCCTCGCCAGCGTCGATGTGCCCTCCAAGCAAGTGATGATCGAGGCGCGGGTCGTCGTCGCCGACGATTCCTTCGAGCGCGCGCTTGGCGCCCGACTGGGCTACGGCGGCAGTGGCAGGATAGGCAAGGCCGGGATCGGCCTGGGTACTTACGCCACCTCGGCCACCGGTGCGACCACGGGTCTGACCGCCGCTTCGCCCATCTCCAACGTCAATCTTGGCCTGACCGACCTCGGCAAGACCGCCACCGGCAGCTTTGGCGTCAGCGTCTACAATGCCTCCGCCGCCGCCATCCTGAGCCTGGAGATCCAGGCGATGGAGCTAGACAAACGCGGCAAGATCGTTTCCAGCCCGCGCGTGGTCACCCAGAATCAGAAGCCGGCGGTCATCATGCAGGGTCAGCAGATTCCCTTCGTTACACCCGGAAGCGCCAACAGCGCGGCCACCGTCACATTCAAGGATGCCTTTCTTTGTCTCCTGGTGAATCCGCAAGTGCTCAACAACGACTCGATCATCCTCGACGTGGAGGTGCAGAAGGATGCGCCGGGCGCCCTGACCAATGGCCAGACCGAGATCGATACCAAACGGGTCAAGACCCAGGTTCGGGTCAGGAACGGTGAAACCGCAGTGCTGGGCGGCATCTTCGAGCAGACCGTGCGCAACGACACCAACAAGGTTCCCTTTTTCGGGGACATCCCGTTCCTGGGCAACTTGTTCAAGGAAACGGACAAACAGGACGCCAAGACCGAGTTGTTGATCTTCCTGACTCCGCGCATCCTGCCCGACGAAGAAGTGCCGACACATTGAGTACCAGGGGTATGGCCTGGCGTTGTATCGAACCCAAACCACCGGTTTACTGGAACACGAGGGGAACAGAATGAAATGCAGCACAAAAGTGTTCAACGGCCTGCTGGCCGCGGCCCTGATCGGCCTGACCGCCCTGCTGACCGGTTGCGGCTCGGGTGGGGCGAGTGGCGGCACTTCGACGAGCGGCGGCACGACGACGCCTACCGCGACGATCACCGGCACGGCGGCGACCGGTGCGGCCATGGCCGGTGCCACCATCACGGTGAAAGATGCCAAGGGCGCGCTGGTGGGCACGACCACGGCGACGACGGGCGGCACCTACACCCTCAGCGTCGCGACCCCCGCGAATTACACCCCCCCCTTCATGCTGCAGGCGGTTCCTGCTTCGGGGAGCCCCGCTTCCCCACAGTACAGCCTCCTCCTGAACGCACTGGTTGCGGCGACCACGACGAACGTCGACATCACCCCGGTCACCAGCTTGATCCTGTATGAGGCGACCAAGACCAACCTCGCCACGGTATTCACCACACCCGCCTCCTACAGCAGCCTGAGCAGTTCCATACTGACTCAGGCGCAAAACAACGTCGTCACCAACCTTCCTGCACTTAGTACCGTAGCGGCATCGACGAATTTCTTCACCCAGACCTTCACAGCCAACGGCACGGATGCCTATGACAAGGCGCTGGATACGCTGGGCGTAACCGGCATCACCTTTAGCGGCAACGCGCCGACCCTGACGAACGCGGCTGGCGCCACGGTTACTTATAATCCCACCACACCGCTGTATCCGATCAAGGCGGTGGTCGTGGCCGCCGGGAGTGCGCAACAAGTCGCCGACGGCGCCAGTTATAACCTGATCACGGCCACGGTCACCAATACCCAGAGCGCTCCGTCGGCGGGGGTCACGGTCGATTATTCCACCAGTGCCGGCACCCTTTACGCCAGCACGACCGCAACGGCTTCGAGTTCCTCGGCCATCACCGACGCGAGCGGCGTCGCCAGGATGTACCTGAAGGCCAGCACCGTGGTCGGCTCGGCCACCGTTAGCGCGCAGAGCGCCGACAAGGCCGCTTCCGGAACGGCGAGCGTGAAATTCATCGCCGGGGCACCTGCGGCCATAGGCCTGAGCGCCTCGCCCAGCAGCGTCATTCCCGGTGCATCCACCATACTGACTGCCGTGGTCACGGATGCAAATGGCAATCTGGTCGCCGATGGCGAGAGCGTGACTCTCAGCACCAGTCCCAATACGGGCAATTTTGGCGGCTCGCCCATCGTTACCCTCACCACCAAGAACGGCTATATCACCCAGTCCTATACGGCGGGTAACACTTCCGGCACGGAGACGATCACGGCCACCGCCACCAACAGCGTCAACAAGCTGCTGGTATTGACCATTTCCTCCGCAGCCCCCGCGATTACCCGCGTTACCCTCTCTTCCGCTTCCAGCAGCCTCATCGCTGACGGCCACAGCAGCACCACCTTGACCGCCACCGTGCAGGACAGCGGCGGCAAGGGGGTGCCGGGTGCCTTGGTCGCGTTCGCCACTTCCGCGGGCGTTGTGACCCCGACCTCGGCCACCACCAACGCCAGCGGCGTGGCAACCGCCACGCTCACCTCGGGTACGCAGGTGCTCACCGCCGCCGTGACAGCCAGCGCGAATGGCATCACGGCCACGAGCAACGTTGGCTACACTGCGGGTGCGGGTGCCGCGGTCGGCATCAATGCCATGCCCAGCACGGTCAAACCTGCCGGCACCTCCACGGTGACCGTTTCCGTGGTCGATGCCAACGGCAATGCTG
The DNA here is from genome assembly GCA_903883985.1 of uncultured Pseudomonadota bacterium. Classification (GTDB taxonomy): domain Bacteria; phylum Pseudomonadota; class Gammaproteobacteria; order Burkholderiales; family Thiobacillaceae; genus PFJX01. The sequence continues at coordinate 17,754 of CAISDD010000407.1, forward strand.
TCAGTAATGAACCCGTCACGCTCTCGTTCACTGCCAAAGGCAGCGGCACGCCCAGCCTGAGCGCAGTTTCCGGCTCCACCGATGCCAATGGCCTGCTGGCCGTCACCTATACGGCCGGTTCCAGCAATGGCACGGATACCATACTGGCCACGAGCAGCAAGGGCAAAACAAGCTCAAGCAACATCACGGTCAGCAATACGACCGTGATCGGTTCGATCACCACGAGTGCGAACAGCGGCAGCATCCCGGTAGGCGGCAGCACGGTGATCCGCGCGCTGGTGAAGGACAACAATGGACTGGCCGCACCCGGCGTCACGGTGGCCTTCGCCACCACGGCGGGCACACTGTCCAGTCCGAGCGCAATAACGGATGTGAACGGCATCGCCTCCGTCACACTGAGCGCGGGTACCCAGATATTGACGGCAAGCGTGAGTGCGACGATTTCCGGGTTCAGCAGCACGACTCCGGTCAACTTCACGGCAGGCGCGCCGAGCAATGTGGTGTTGAGCGCGGCGCCCAACTCGGTTAAGCCCGGGGGTACATCGAGCATTTCCGCCTATGTGACGGACGCGAGCGGCAACCCGGTGGTGGGTCAGACGGTCACTTTTTCGATTCCGACCAGGGGCAGCGGCCAGCCCATGCTTTCTGCGGTCACTGCGGCCACCAGCAGCAATGGTCTGGCGACCGTGACCTACACGGCGGGGACAGGAACCGGTACGGACACAGTGACGGCGATCACCAGCAATGGTGTCACGCCTGCAACCCCGGTGAGCATCAGTGTGAGCCCGACCACTGTGGTGGTGGGTTCGGTCGTAGTCACCAGCAACAGCGCGACGATTCCGGTAAATGGCAACACCCAGGTTCAGGCCATGGTCAAAGACACCGGCGGTCAGTCCGTCCCGGGAGTCACGGTCACCTTCAGTAGCAGCACGGCGATTGTCGGCGGCAATGCCGGCACACTGAGCCCTGCGAGTGCGGTTACCGACGCTACGGGTGTCGCGCGTGCGACCCTGACGGCCGGCAACGCGATCCTGACCGCTACGATCAGCGCCAGTACGGGCGGCATTAGTGGCAGCACCCAGGTGGGCTTTACCACTGGGGCCGCGGCTGTCGTGAGTGTGAGCGCCTCGCCCAATGCCGTGAAGCACGGCGGCGCATCGACCCTGACGATTGCGGTCGTGGATGGCAATGGCAACCCGGTGGCCAACGAGCCGATCACGCTTTCTTTCACCAGTCACGGCAGCGGCGTGCCGACCCTGAATCTCACCAGCGGCACCACCAACAGCAGCGGCCTGCTATTCGCCACTTATGCGGCGGGGGCGACCAGCGGGTTGACAGACATCGTCAAGGCAGTGGCCAGCACCGGAGCCAATGGCAGCACCACGATCACGGTCAACGACAGCAATGCGGTGGTGGGCACGGTCACGCTGGTTGCGGCGAACACCAGCATTCTGGTGAGCACGAGCACGGTACTCACTGCCACAGTGCTCGACACCGGCGGTCAGCCGATCTCCGGGGCCAGTGTCAGTTTTGGCACGAATGGGGGCACTCTGTCCTCCGCGATAGGTACGACCAATGCCAGCGGTGTGGCGACTACGACCTTGACTGCGGGCACCGCGACCCAGGCCGCGACGGTGCGCGCTTCAGCCAGCAATGTGAGCGGCAGTGCGGTCGTGAACATCACGTCAGGCACGGCCGCAGTGGTCGGCCTCAATGCCATGCCCAACACGGTGAAGCCGGGCGGGACTTCCCTCCTCACCGTGGCGGTGACGGACGCAAACGGCAACGTGGTTGCGAATGAACCGGTTAACCTGACCTTTACCGCGAGTGGCAGCGGCACGCCCAGCCTGAGCGCGGTGTTGGGTACGACCAACGCCAATGGCCTACTGGTGGTGAACTACACGGCGGGTGCGAATGCGGGCAGCGATACCCTAAGCGCCAGGACCAGCACGGGGGTGATCAAACCCACGACGATCATCGTGAGCGCCAGTGCCACCGTAATCGGCTCGGTCACCACGTCGGCCAACAGCGGCAGTATCCCGGTGGGCGGCAGCACGGTGATCCGTGCGCTGGTTAAGGACAACAATGGCCTGGTGGTACAGAACGCCACGGTAGCGTTCAGCACCACGGCGGGAACCCTGAGTGGGGCGACGGTGACGGATGTCAACGGCATCGCCAGCGTCACCTTGAGCGCAGGAACCCAGATATTGACGGCAACCGTGTCGGCCTCGATTTCTGGATTTACCAGCACGGTCCCGGTTGCCTTTACCTCGGGTGCGGCGAACGCGGTCGGCGTCAGTGCTGCGCCTAGCGCAGTCAAGCCCGGTGGGACTTCGAGTCTCTCCGCCTATGTGGTGGATGCGAATAACAATCCCGTGGCAGGTGAAACGGTCACGTTCTCGATTTCTATCAAGGGCAGCGGCCAGGCGACCCTCGCGGTGGTCTCGGCAGCGACCAGCAACAATGGACTGGCGACTGTGACCTACACGGCGGGCACGGGCAGCGGGACGGATACGGTGACCGCGCTGACCAGCAACGGCAAGTCTGGCTCCACGAATATTACGGTCAACCCCAGTGCCACGGTCGTCAGCAGCATCGCCCTGGTCAGCGGCGCCACTTCCCTGCCGGCCGACGGCACGAGCGCGGCGACGCTGCGAGCGAACGTGATGAGCGGCGCCAGCCCCGCGGTCGGCGTCACGGTCACTTTCGCCGCCAGTGGTGGCGGACTCAGTGCGATCACCGCTGTGACCGACTCCAGCGGCAACGCCCAGGTGACGCTGACCAGCCCAACCCATACCGGCACGGTCACGGTTACGGCAACGGCCTCCGGTTTCGTCGCCAGCCAAAGCGTGGCTATCGTCGCCGGGTCGCCAACGGTTGGCAACTTCGTGCTTTCGGCCAATCCCGCGACGGTCAATGCGGGCGGAACTTCAACCCTGACCGCCATCGTGCTGGATGCCAACAGCAACCCGGTCGTGGGCCAGACGGTCACGTTCTCGATCAAGACCAACACCAGCGGCGGCAGCATGACGACCGCCACCGCTGTGACCAATGCCAGCGGCATCGCCAGTGGCACTTATACGGGAGGGAATACTCTTGGAACGGACACGGTTCAGGCCGCGCTGGTTGGAGGGCTGACCACGCCGACCAGCGTGTTGGTTGCCGGTGGGACGGTGAATGCCCTATCCATCGCTACTTCGAGCACCTCGGTAAAGTCGGACAACAGCTTGCCTGGCGCCATCATCACCGTGACCGCACTGTCCTCGACCAAAGCCGTATTATCGGGAATTACGGTCAACTTTTCGGCAGACGGCGGGCAACTTAGTGCCCAGTCGGTGACGACGCTCGCCAACGGCCAGGCAGTGGTGACCTTCTACTCGGGCGCGCAGAACAAGAGCAACGCCACCTATACGATCACGGCCTCAGCAGCCGGCGCGTCCGATGTGCTGATCCCCATCCAGGTAGTGGGGTCCACCGTGAGCTTGACGACTACGGCGAGCAGCCTGACCGCGGGCGGCACCCCAGCCTCCCTCACCGTCACGGCCAAGGACGCGGGTGGCACGGGTATCTACAATGTGCCGGTGACGCTGAGCCAGACCGGTGCGGGCGGTTTGACGCTTTCCACATGCGCCTACGCAGGACAGGTCACTGCGAACACGACCGACGTCAACGGCCAATGCACCGTGGTTGTGAATGGCGTTGCCGCGGGCTCGACCACTGTGACCGCTGCCGCGCTGGGCGCCACCGCCACGCAAGGCTTCGCCGTGCTGCCTGCGACCACTTTCGGTATCAGTGCTATCGCTTACACCATCAACAATGTGCCCGTGGTCGGAGCCAACACGGACGTCACGACCGGGAAATCCAGCCTGCATATCTCGGCCGGAGCCAACTTCCTGACCTTTAACGTGACCGCGCCGACTCAGGCATCGGTGCGCTTGTCCACGACTGTGGGAACCTGGTTGACCTGTCCCGGCGGAACAGCAGGAGGCAGCGTGTGTACCACTTCTGTGGCTGCTAAAACGGCCAGCGCCGCGTTGACCTCCGCGATTTCGGGTAAGGCCAGCGTCCAGGTGGATGGCCTGGATGCCAGCGGCAATGTGACCGGAACGGTGAACCATACTGTTTACGTCACCGGCACGACGGCGACGAGCGTCTATCTTCAGGCATCTGCTTCCAACATCCAGCCGAGTTCGGGTGGCACCAGCCACACCCTCTCCTTGATCGCCACCGCGCGTGACGCCAATGGTCAACCCGTGGGCGGCGTGCCGATCTCGTTCACCATGATCAACACGACGGGAGGGGGAGAGACCATTTCCCCCGTGATCCAGACCACTTCGGATGGCACAAATTCGACCAACCCGCTGGGACAGGCGGTAGTCACCTTCACTTCCGGTTCGCTGCCCTCCGGCCAGTCAAATTCGAGTGTGCAGATCATGGCTACCGCCTGGTCGGGGGGCAATCCGGTATCGAATACGCAGAATATCGTGATTGGCGGCACGGCGGGCTCGGTGGTGATCGGCGCCGGTACCACGATCACCGCCGATGCCGCCACGCACACGGTGTACGCCTACCCGATGTCGGTGCTGGTGGCGGACTCCAATGGCAATCCGGTGCCTACCGGCACGGTGGTCAGCTTGAGCGTCTGGCCGGTCGACGATGCGAAGGGTTACTGGGTGCCGACCGGGTCGGTCCCGAATACAGTGTGCGTTTCGAGTGCGGCCCCTGGCAGTGTTACCGCACTTACCTGGCTGCCGAACGAGGATTTAAACGAAGACCTGATCCTGGAAGCAGGTGAAGACACCAATGGCAACGGCAGGCTCGATCCACCCAACTCCGCGGCCGGCACCCTGCCTTCTTCGGTGGTGACCGATGCCAATGGCGTGGCCAGTTTCAACCTCAGCTACCTCATCCAGAACGCAGCCTGGGTCAAGGTTAGGGTACGTGCTTCCGCGCTGGTTCAGGGCAGCGAAACTTCCAGCCAGCTTGTCTTCGTCCTGCCTGCGATGGCAACCGATGCAGCTACCTGCGTCCTGCCGAACTCGCCGTTCAACTAAACTGAGTCGACTACGAGGTAAATATGTTGAAACCATCCATACTGATGATCATCCTGGCCCTGGCCCTGGCTTTATCGGCCTGTGGCAAATCGGACAAGGAAGAAAAGCATCAGGTCCAGTTGCAGACCCAGGCCAACAAGGCGCGCATGGATTTGCAGGACAAGGCGGATGCCCTGGCGCGCAACCCGCCGCCTGAGTTGATCAAGGCGGCTCAGGAACAGGCTGCGGCTAGAGCCCAGGGCAAGCAATAAGCCAGCGGCGCCGGTAGCGCCCTATGCTCGGCTACCGACCCACTGCCTGGCGCGTCAGTCACCGCAGGCATTCACCACTCGGGTGAATTCAGGCGCCCTCGTAGGAGCGGGCTTGCCCGCGATACAACGGTGGCGGTCGCGGGCAGTCTGCGCGTCAGGCCTGGATAGTGATCATTGTGGTAATGAATCCAGCAAGGTATTCATTTCCTTGAAGCGTGGTGCCTGGGAAGTGAGCGCCATGGCCCGTGCTTTGAGTCGCGAACCGGCCATCAGGGCCGGTACGATGTCCTCGTCACGGGTCTTTTTGAAGGCCTCCCACACCTCCTTGAACTGGCCCAGCGTCGGACGGGCGCCGCGTAGCGCATCGTTCTTCAAGGCGGCTCCCAGGAGTGCATCCAGGTGTTTGCTCGATTTGATCACATCCTCGTAGCGCATTTCCAGGACGGAGTGGTCGTCCTCGCTCAGCATGGCCATGGTTTGCTGCCGCGACGAGGTCAGCGTGGATTTGATGTCTCCAACTGGCCCCGCTAGGACAGAGCCCGCAGAAAACAGCAAGGCGGTGGCGGTCAGTAGGGTGGCAATGACAGATTTCATGGGGATTTCTTTGCAATGGTTGTGAACGGGAAGTGTAGTTGACCCTGGGCCGAACCGGGTAAGCTCGACGAGCGAGATCGATGGTGGTTTCTGATTTTCACTGAGATTCAACCGGTTCGGTTCTAACTCGGAAGGGGCTTGGCCGCTCGCGTGTGAGTCTTCTCACTGAAGGGGCTGGACCACAGAATTTCTCCTCTCGGGCATGGCTGATCGTCCTCATCGCACCTCGTTTCGCGTCCTGCGAGAAAAGAGGGCGGGTTGGTCTTCCTGCTAGGCCGTTTCTGGAGGGTCAAGGGCCGGTGGACCTCCTTCCATTGGTGCAACCGTCCCGTAGGGTGGAATGCCGTTTATTCCGCCGACCAAGCTACGCTGGCTCAGAACCAGGCCAGAAACGCAAAAAACGCCAGAAATCACATATACACAACAATATGACAAATATATTGCGTATTGCCTGATTGTCATGTTTGTGGCGATAATGGCGATCTTGGTCGCGCCTGTAGGCAGAGGTCTGTTCTTCACAGGACGGTCTAGAGGCCACGGGTTTCCGCACGGATGGGGCCGGCACCATGAAAATCAATGAAATCAATGTGGGGGTGGGGGGATGAGTCTGAAGTTGAGTACCTGGATACTGTATCCGGCCGTGTTGCTTGCCAGCGCGGTTTGTGCGGCGGAACCCGAGACGGCCTCGGCGCCTGTCACGACGAGGCTGCCGGGCTGGCAAACAGCCCCGGGCAACACGGCGGACTGGGTGGATCGCTTGAGCGACACCACCGTCAACGGATGGAGCTTCAAGGATCCCAAGAACTTCCAGAAGTTGCTGGAATTGTCTGGCGACCCTGCCATTTACCTGGAATTCGCCAAACGAATGCAGGATCCCGAGTTTTATGCCGGGGTTATCGGTCAGGCGATGAACCCTGCCACGGCGAAGAACTACATGGAATGGTCTGACCCCGCCATCTACATGAGGTGGATGCAGGCGTTCGCTGACCCGAATTTTTATGCGACTGCCGCCCTGTCACCGTTGAACCTCACCAATGCCATGCACTGGGCGGCAATGCCCATCGACCAACGCGGATGGTCAATAGGCTTGAACATGGTAAATCCGGCGATGTGGATGAAGTGGATGACCGCGCCACTCAACCCCAAAGTAATGGCTCCGCTCGTCAAGGTGGTGGATCCGACCCTGCCGCTACACTGGCTGCAAGAAGCCGTTAATCCGACCAATTTCAAGATGTTTAACGGCGGGTTGACTTCGGTAAACGGGGCCCGTTGAACCAGCCAAGTGTCGAACCAACGTGATGCGACCGGGAGCCGTCTTCGCCGGACATGCCACACCGGATATCGCCCTTGAACGTACTCCGCGCGTACCTACTTCGATGCATACACCGCTGTCGTGAACATTTGTTTATATGGGTTTGTTACTTACTCAGCCCATGGATAGTTCCGCCATTTTTCCAGAGCAACGATTAAGCAGCCATTTGACGCGTTTCAACAACCGAATTATCTCAAAGAGTCTATTGCCCTGCCGTCGTGGTGTGCGACGCCTGCTGGCCTTTCCTTTATGAACCTCGAGTTTCTTGTCCATGAAAAAATTGCCGATTTCCCCCGCGCGCATATCCGAAACCCTGCGCCGTGTAAGCTATTTCCAGTCATGGCCCGGCGTGGCACTGGAACGCCTGGCGGCTGGATCAAAAATCATCACCTTGCCCAAGCATGGCGCAATAGCTCAGAAGAATGAGCGCCTTGAATTCCTGTATGTGGTGGTCAGCGGACTGATCCGAGTATTCCTCCCGTTACCGAACAACACGGAGCGAGTGCTTTCCCTGGTAGGGCCGGGGGAAAGCGTAGGCGAAGCCAGTCTGGTCCTCAATGAGGTCTGTCCGTACCATGCCGTCGCCAGCAAGGACAGCCACCTCCTGGCCATCGACGCGATCGTTTTCCGCCGCGAATTGAGCAAGGATATCGCGCTCACGCAGCAGGTTCTGGAACTGGTGTCGCGACGCTACATGGAGAATCTGCGAGACACCGAAATCTGCGCTCAGCGCTCCAGCGTGCTCAGGGTGGCCAGCTATCTCTTGCAGCACCGTCCATCGCCGGAAGACAACAGCTTTACCTTCCAGTTGCCTGCCCGCAAGCAGGATATCGCCGCCAAACTGGGACTGACCCAGGAAACCCTGTCGCGTGTACTCGGGGTTCTCGATAAACAGGGGCTGATTCATGTAAACGCGGGCCTGATCCGTGTCGAGGACGCACCTAGGCTGGCGCAGATTACAACGATGAAAAATCACAAAAGTGATATGGCCACAAATTTGACCGAAGTCAGTAATGTGCCAGTGCCCACAGCCTTATTAGTGGGGAAGCACAGGGCTAGAAGTATGGCCGCTACGAGAAACCCGCTGCCAATTCCCCGCAGTCCTCTGATGAATCCCATTGAAGTCGGCCAACCTCAGGCCATGTCGTCGGCTGAGTAAATTCGCCGATATTTGGAGGAACTGGCTGTGTGCAGAAATGGAGTAAGAATAGACCTTGACGTAACCCCTTCGCCATCTTAACTACATCTGCCCTTGCTACGCAAATAACTCCGCTCACCACGACACGCTGATGCTGATCTCATTCATCTTTGATTACTCAGTTGACCGCTCATCTTCTCTTGTGAGGCCCATGAACATTGAC